>JAWOKW010000231.1:0-3942 GCA_033854095.1 Candidatus Methanoperedens sp.
TATGATGAAAGAATCGTATCTGCATTTTATGATTCGCTTGAATCTGAACCTCAGGATTATTGGGCGATTCGTGAAGATCTACTACCTTTACCATCATCGAATGATGGCTACGTAAAGGTTCTTTTTATTGGTGCAATTGGAGCAGGCAAGACAACTCTTTTGCGTCAGGTAATTGGTTTAGATCCTAAGCGTGATAAGTTTCTTTCAACGTCCACTGGAAGAACAACTACTTCTGACATTGAAATAATCATGTCAGAGCCTCCATTCAAAGCTGTTGTTACTTTTTTTACTGAAGCAGAAACTCGCTTACTTGTCGAGGAATGTGTGATAGAAGCCATCATTAATGCTTACGAAGGTGGGAATCAAAACAGCATAGCTAGACGTTTGTTAGAACACAAAGAACAACGGTTTAGACTTAAATATCTCTTGGGTAACTACAAATCAGATGATGAAATTCCAGAAGAAGATGATGTAGACTCAGCATTGGATGATTCACAAGAGTATGAATCTCCGGAGCAAGAAATTCCAGCATCGGAAAAAGACAAATTGAATCGATCTCTAAATGACTATGTAGAAAGCATCATTCGCATTGCAGATTTAACGAGGGAACGAGTGAATAAACAAATTGCTCCTATGTTGGAGCAGAATAAAGACAAAACTAATGAACAAGAAATTTTTGAAAAATTGCTTTTGGAAGAGGAAGAACTTGATTCACTGGTTAATAGGCTTATTGAGGACATCGAAACCAGGTTTGCACCTGTTCAAGATTCAATTGAATATGACAGCGGAGATTGGCCTCAGTGCTGGAAATTTGAAACAGAAAATCGAGAAATATTCTTAGAAGAGCTTCGCAGATTCTCGGACAACTCTGCATCTCGGTTTGGTCAGCTTTTGACTCCTTTGGTTCAAGGAATTCGTGTACGAGGGCCATTATATCCAGATAGAATATGGTCAGCAGAGGCACCAAAACTTGTATTGATGGATGGACAGGGTCTGGGACATACACCAGATTCAGCATCTTCGTTACCAACAAGCCTTACTCAGCGTTTTAAAGAATTAGACGTTATTCTTCTGGTTGATAATGCTATTCAACCAATGCTAGCATCTTCAATTGCAGTCTTACGAAGTGTAGGGGCAAGTGGGCATCACTCCAAGCTAGCAATTGCTTTTACACACTTTGATGGCGTTGGCGGGCATAATCTTCAGGATAGAAAGGCAAAAAAAGAGCATGTATTTAATGCATTAAGAAACGGGCTAGATATACTAAAGGATGTTTTAGACCAGCCAACGATTCGTCGAATGGAGATAGAGCTTGAAAATAGATGTTTTTTCCTTGGCCACTTACAAAAAAAATTAGGTGTTGACCAAAGAGGCACTAAGATAGAACTTGAAAGACTTCTTGACACATTTAAATCATACAAATTAGTCCTCCCTAAAGGGCCAGCAAAACCTATCTATGATGAAGCATATATTCTATTTGCGCTTCAAGATGCAACAAGAGATTTTCATACGAAATGGAGCTCACTCTTAGGACTGTCATCTCAGCCAGGGAATCCTCCTGCACATTGGGCTACTGTCAAGGCTCTCGCTCGTAGAATTGCTTATTTCCCGCCGCAAAACGAATTTGGAGGACTGAGGCCTGTTGGTGACCTCATATTACTTCTAAGTGAAAGAATAGCACGTTATTTATTTAATCCACTTAATTGGACTAATAAAACACTTAGTGATGAGGAAAAACAGTCTATCTTGATCGCAATTAAACAAAAGGTAAATAGTGATCTACATTCACTTATTCGTGATTGTTTGATTAATGATCAGAAAAAAGAATGGGTTGTAGCTTATGAGCATAGAGGTCAAGGATCAACTAAAGTCCGTGCAAGGGATATAAATGCAATCTATAATAAGGGGGCACCACTACTTGTTGAGGTACCTTCACCAGAATCCCTTAATTTTCTAACACGTATTAGAACTGTCGTTAATGAGGCTATACAATCAAGAGGAGGACTGGATGAAAATTTGTCGGATGCTATTTCTTCAAACACTGCCGAGATCCCTGGAATTGATAGTAAGAACTCAGATACAGAAGAACGGATGCATGGTGGTGTTAAAGAACACAAACATATGGAATATGATTACTGGCACCCTGCATCACAAATACATCCACTTAAATAATGAAAGTTGCAAAGAAAAGCATAATGTGCCCTAAATCTCAGTGTCATGGTTGTTATGCTGGTCTCAAAATTCTGATAGATGCACGAGAGCGAGCGCATGATGGCAGTCAACCACTCCGCACTAACGTGCGAAGCTTGTCATTCCAGTTATCTATTTATCCATTAAGCCTTATAACATATCATGGGGAAAAATATGAACTGCAATATATGTGGAAAAACCACGACAAATAGCACAGGAATGTGCGACAGATGCACAAGGATAATGGATAAGGTCGTAAGGGACGTCGGGCCCGATGTCTGGAGCACTATCGACGACTGCAAGTATATCTATCCAATGATAAAACGCGTAGCAGAAGGAAGCCTGAGGACTCAGGACGTGGTGAATGAACTGCTAAAAGGAGAGACGGACTGAAAACTCACGATATCTTTATTTTTTTAACACAGCATTCTCTGCCTGCGATTATATCGACATCAGTTCCACCGCACTGCGGACACTTTATTACAGGCAGGACAAAATGAAGCTTCTCAAAGAATTCGATCGCACCGCCATATGAGCACTTACATTTTATTAAAGGTGCGATAACCTGGATATCGAATGTTGCACCCTCTGCCGCAGTTCCGGTTGTTATCGTTTTAAAAATGAACTTTAACTGTTCAGGGTTGAGCGCAGTAAGTTCTCCTATCTCAAGGAATACTTCATTCACTTTTTTTGCATTATGTTTCTTTGCCGCATCGAGTACTGCATCTATGATGGCTCCTGCAATCGATATCTCATGCATCAGCTAATCTCTTACGACCTCTATTTCAGATCTGAGCTGGATACATTTAGCAGCAGCGTAGAGCATTGATGAAAAAGCGCACACTGTCCCAATACCCTTTCCAATAAGCTCTCCATCTTTTTTTACAAGCGCGGTAATATAGGTGTTCATCCTGACATCTGTCTTTATATCCTTTTTTTCAAGGGACGTGATAAGATTATTCGCCTCTTCGCCTGTGTTTTTCCCTTTACTGCAAAGTTTCACAGGACAAACCTTGCAATACTCATTAAACAGGGCGCCCCATTTCTGTCCTGCGATCCCGGCATGTACTTCTGCGACAACTCCTGCATAAGCTATGCAGCATCTTGCTGCCCTGCCAAGAAATTTGTCTTTTTCTTTTATCTCGCAGAACACCCTGCCGTTTTTATAGAAGAACCAGTTCTCCATCTTGCGTTCGTATTTTTCCTTCCCTGTGTTCCGCTTGTCCCTGAGATCTTCTTTTATCTTTTCAGCAAGCCACGGCGCACGAGGTATGGTGGCGGCTGTACCGCATGTCGGACAGTATGAGATAGGGCCAACTGCTATCTCTTTATCATCTTTATCTATGAACACTACTTCTATTCCCCATGAATTGCGCCTGATCGCGACCCTGCCGCCGCTCTTCCAGATTTCGTTATATGCAGAAGCCACAGGTGTGACCACCCTTCCGTAGCCGTAGATATCTGCCACTTTTTCCATATCTATGATGCACTGCAGGGACTTTATAAGTTCTGATTCTATATCTTTTGGAAAAAAACCTCCTTCGACCATCGCGAACAGAATGGCTGGAGGCCATGTTATGCCCTCACCCTGTCCCACAACGTTCCCTTTATCATCCATTATCCTTGAACCCACTCCATCAGGTCTTTCCCATGTTACTGCCCTGCCGCCCAGAGCTGATATTTCTTTTAATACCTTATGTGTTGTGCCGCAGTTGCCGTCCTCTATATGCAGCTTTCCGTCGAGATTTCTCT
>JAWOKW010000232.1:0-5515 GCA_033854095.1 Candidatus Methanoperedens sp.
TGAAAGCCAAGAACATCAATTTTTTGACAAAAAAATAAGTCGCAGATGAGGATATGCGTTTATAGTTTCCTATGCGTTGAAAAAAGAAAAGCTCTTGGAGCTATTCGCAAAGAAAGACACAGGAAAATTACGGTAGGTATAGTTGCCGCATTTTTAATACTCACTTTTGTGATCTCTCAAATATCGGCGTTGCCGCAGGGCGTAGATCCTAAGCCTGAAAAAGTGAGTATAAATGAAAATGATGTAAAAATTCAAGCAGCTAATGCCGCTGATGGGAATTTGCATAAATACGTTTGCGATATGCAGAACATGCCAGCAAACTGTCCTATGCACGGTAGCGATGGTAAAGCCAATACCAGAATTCTTGCGATTAAGAGAAGCGATGGAAGTGTTGCTATAGCTTATGATGCCTGCGCCCTGTGCGGCGCTGCAGGATATGTACAGGAGGGTGAGCAGCTCATATGCAAGAGGTGCGGAGCGCCTATAAACCCTAATACCATAGGCGAAGCAGGAGGATGTAATCCAATACCCCTAAAATATACAGTTGCTGGCAATGAGATTGTAATAAAAACAAATGATATTGGTGAAAAAGCCAACCTGTTCAAATAAAGAGTGCATATATGTTCCCTCGACTGCTCTTTTCAGCTATTCAACGAAGAAGGCTCAGGATAGCCCTGGCAGTGCTGGCTGTGGTTATGGGCGCATCTATAGCTTCAACCCTTCTTACAGTATCATTTGATATCAATGATAAAATGGGAAGAGAGTTAAAAAGCTATGGTGCAAATATTCTTTTATTGCCATCATCGGAGGGTGCACTCATAAACGAGAGTGAACTCTATAAAATGAAGACTATCTTTTGGAGGCACAACATAATAGGATATTCTCCCTATCTCAGCGATACCGTGAAAATAAAAGACACAGACATAGTATTGAGCGGCACTTATTTAGATGAGGAAATCAGGATACCGGGGATCAATAAGACATTTATCGGGAACAGAAAAGCGGAAGAGAATGAGGCAACTATCAGAACGGGGGTAAAGACAATAGCACTCTGGTGGAAGGTAAATGGAAATTGGCCTGCACCGAGGGAAGCACTGGTTGGTATCAACGCTGCTGAAAAGTTAGGCCTAAAGCAAGGTGATATCTTCAGGGCAGAGTTCGGCAGCAATAATGCAACCTTCAAAATATCAGGCATTCTCTCCACAGGCGGGGATGAGGATGATCGGGTAATAGTATCTCTCAGGGATGCCCAGACGCTTTTTCAGAAGCAGGGCAAAGTTGATCGAGTGGTGGTTAGTGCACTAACCAAGCCTGAGCCACAAGAGAAGATAGATCCGTCCAAGCTTCCACCTGAGAAATATGAAATCTGGTACTGTACGCCTTATATTTCCTCCATAATGCTCCAAATTGAAGAGGTAGTGCCCAATGCAAGTGCCAAGCCTATCAGACAGGTAGCAGATAATGAAGGAAAGTTGCTTGGCAAATTTGAATGGCTCATGTTTCTAATTACAGGTATAGCTATGACCACTGCTTCCATAGGAGTCACAGCAACCATGAATACCTCAATTTTTGAGAGAAAAAAAGAAATCGGGTTGATGAAAGCAATCGGTGCCGATGGAAATCAGATTGCACAGCTATTCTTTGCCGAAGCGGTTGTTACTGGCGTCATAGGTGGAGCAATTGGAATTCTTATTGGTATTGTACTAGCCAGAGCAGTAGGCATTTGGGTATTCGGCGCTACAATAAATCCCTCTCTTTTCTCTGTATTAATCTCAGGGATACTCGCAGTAGGTGTCGCACTTCTTGGCAGTATGCTGCCAGTGAAAAAAGCTGTTGAAATAGAACCATCCATCATTCTCCGGGGTGATTAAATTGTTCACTCGTTTGGTTATAAAATCACTCTGGGTAAGAAGAGAGCGGCTTTTGATATCTATAATTGCAGTAATGCTTGGCGCTGCCATGGTGACCTCCTTACTAACCGTTTCACTGGATATAAGGGAAAGGATGGGAAAGGAGCTTAGAGGCTATGGAGCTAATATAGTTGTCCTTCCGGGCGAAGGAGAATATATCAATCAGTTCAATGCTACGCATAGTTCCATTATTGGTTCTGTTCCCTTTCTTTATTTCAAAGCTGTGATCAACTCAAAAAAGATTGATTTTGCAGGGACAGACCTTGAAGCTGCAAAAAAAATGAATCCGTGGTGGCATGTTGAAGGCGTACTTCCTAAGCCGGAAGAGGTACTGCTGGGTATTAATGCTGCAAACAAACTGGGACTTAAAACTGGCGATACGCTAAGCATGGGAGAGAGATCTTTTAAAGTCTCAGGTATCCTGGATACTGGCACGTCTGATGATAACAGGATTTTCATTCCCATGGAAACTGCAAAGCAGATTTCAGGAATAAGTGGAGCAACACTGGTACAGGTAAGTGTTCTTGGGGATGTCGATGAAGTTATCAAGTATCTCGAGAACCAAGGCTATAAAGTACAGAAGGTCCGGCAGGTAGCTGAGAACGAGAAAGCTCTTCTTGATAAAACTCAGCTTTTAATCTCCTTAGTATCTTTTTTTGTACTTTCAGCCGCATGCCTTGGTCTCTTGAGCACAATGATAACAGGTGTGCTTGAGCGAAGCCGGGAGATAGGGCTTATGAAAGCACTTGGCTGCGGGAACGGCAGACTTGCAGCTATATTCCTTGCTGAATCAGGGGTAATGGGTACCGCAGGCGGTATCCTTGGATATTTTGCCGGGCTTTCATTGTCTCAAGTCATAGGGATGGAGATATTTGATATACAGGTGTCGATAAAGCCAGAAGTGTTTATCCTCACCCTTTTAATATCAATACTGGTCGCTGCAATTGCAAGCCTTATGCCCATCAGGCGAGCAGTTTCAATCGATCCTGTTGTAATACTAAGAGGTGAATAAGAAATGATAATAGCAAAAAATCTTATTAAAAAATACGATACTACATGTGCATTGAAAGATGCCAGTTTCACTATTGAGAAAGGAGAATGGGTTAACATAATGGGCCCCTCGGGGAGCGGAAAAACCACGCTTTTGAACCTGATAGGATGCCTTGATTCTCCAACTAGCGGTTCTTTGATAGTAAATGGAGTTGAGACAACTCAACTCAGCCAGAAAGAGCAGACGCGTTTTCGGCGTGAGAACATTGGTCTTGTATTCCAGCAGTTCCACATGATTCCTCATCTTACTGCCCTGGAGAATGTGATGATAGCACAGTATTTCCACAGCATTGAGGATGAGAAAGAAGCAAGGGAGGCGCTTGTGCGTGTTGGCATTGAGCAGAGGCTGCATCACCTGCCCTCTCAGCTTTCTGGCGGAGAACAGCAGCGCGTGTGCATAGCGAGGGCATTGATAAACCAGCCCCAAATAATATTAGCAGATGAACCCACAGGAAATCTTGATAAAAAGAATGAAGAAGCTATTCTTGATATACTCAGGGAACTCCACAGTGAAGGAAGGACTATAGTAATAGTAACCCACAACCCAGAGATAGACGAAATAGGGGACAAAATAATACAAATATCCCACGGTGAAGTAAAGTATTAAATTATTATGAAGCCTATGATTAAACTATAAATGGCAAAAGAATCTCCGAGGATAGAAGAGTATTTAGAGTATATATATAAACTGCAGGAGATACACGAATCCGCTACCACCTCGAAATTAGCAGAACGATTAGAACTAAGCCCTTCGTCAGTCTCAGAGATGCTTAAGCAACTTGAATTGAAGGGACTTGTGAAGTATGCCGAGAAAGGAGTGGTATTGACAAAAGAAGGTGAACTTGAAGCCAAGAAAGTGATAAGAAAACATCGCCTCTCTGAGCGTCTGCTTACGGATATTCTGGGTTTTGAATGGGATAAAGTACATGAGGAAGCATGCAGGCTTGAACACGATATAAGTCCTGAGATGGAAGAAAAAATCGAAGAGAAATTGGGCAATCCTAAAACATGCCCGCATGGTTATCCGATACCTGATAAAGAGGGATTGATAGTTCAAGATAATACTGTAAAGCTTTCGGAACTCAAAGCAAATGAAAAAGGAGTTATTATGAGCGTCTTTGAGGAAAATTCTGAGATGCTGCAGTATCTGGGCAGCCTTGGATTATACCCTCAGATTGAGGTTGAAATAAAGAGCATCGCTCCTTTCGGGGGACCGATTCTTATTGTAGTATCTGGATCTGAGAAATCAGTTGGAAAGGAACTCGCAGAAAAGATATTGGTGGAAAGGAAGTAATAAAAATCGCCAAAAATTCTGACCTTTTAGGATTTTACTCCGCGATTCTAAGTGCATCATCCAGAGTAAGTGATGATTGCTTTTCTATGGACCTTCGCCTTAGCGGCTCTAAATCCATATAAGTCCTGTTTGCCGCAGCCTCTCCTTTAAGCCATCTCCAGATGTGTTCAATAAGGTTTTCATAGTGGGCTCTTGGGATGTAAATAGATCAAAATGAATTAAGCAGTCTTCAAAACCGAAATTCTTATGCCATCATGCCTACCGAAGACTCATAACTTTTTAATCTTAAGAGATTTTCGATTAATCTATTTTTTTATCGATTCGCTTATAAACTCTTTATGAGGGTAAAATCAAAAACAGGGGTTTTTCAAAATCCCATTAATATTATCCTCACTCATAATTCCTTACTTTTCCCGGAGTTCTGGCTTTGCAGTTCTTCCACCACATCTTTGTATTTCAGATGAATCAAGGTTCTGTCAGACTCCCAAAACTCTTGCAACATTTTTTGTTGCTCTTCGCCATTGAAATATTGCATCACAGGAACAAAAAAGTGCTTATCTTCCTTTTCGATATGTTTAGGATAGAATTCTGTTAAATCCTTTGTTAAGTTTAAGATATCCGTAAAGTTCTCCTGATTACCCGCTGCGTATTCATCCTTGGCTTTCGCCAGACGGGTTACTGTTTTTCTAGCTTGATTATGTTCATCTCTTAATTCCAGCAGTGTTTTCTTATGCTCGGAAGAAAGCGGTTTCTTATCCAAATCTCGGAAAAGGATATCCTCTTCCTTACGATGGTGACATTTATCAGCATAAGTCCTTATAAAATCCAAGGCAGTGGCAATAAAATTGACATCAGCCTTATTCTCTTGCTTAAACTTTTCATGCCGTGCATCCATCAAAGCAATCATTTTCTCAATTAATCGATGTTCCTGCATTAAAGGTCCTATCGGTTGCATATTCTCTTCCCTATTATCCAGAGACCATTTGCTCGCTCATTATATTCTCAGCTTTCTGATTTAGCATTAGCTCTCTACTTTTTAATTCTTCCATATTTTCACCTTCTTTTCAAGGGATAGCCACTCTCTATTTTTGGACATAACCCGTTCTTTATATCAGAAAATTGCTCCAACTCTTTAATGTGGTTTGGTTCATTTGACCCTCTACACATAAAGTACTATGTACTGAGGTGTGGAGGCCAAAATGCAAGATAGGTATGTAACAGAAGGAAATATAGGAAGAGAAGAACTCTTTTATTATCGACT
>JAWOKW010000233.1:0-3608 GCA_033854095.1 Candidatus Methanoperedens sp.
ATGATCAGGAGCGCTGTGTTCATGCGGAGCGCAAGATATGAACCTGCAAACGTTCCAGGTATGGAAGCGGCAATAATTGGGATTGCAGTTCTTGTTTTTACCAGCCGCTGTTTTAAATAAGTAATTGAGGCTGAAGCTGTTGTAATAGCGTTCAACAGAAGCGCCATCGGGATCGCGATAAGTAGGGGAAGCCCGAGCCAGAAGAAAAAAGGAGTATAGACAATCGCCCCTCCAAGACCGAGCATTGAGAAAACAAGAGCTACAGAGAACGCTATGAGTATTATCAGCAATATATCCATGCTATCCAATTTATCTATTGTATGATTAATAGTGTTCTATAAAAAAGAACGATGATTATATATATCGTTAAAACCATGTTAGTATGTTACATACTAACACAATAAAAGGTGATCTAATTGTCAGAAATTGGTAAAAAAATACGACTTGAACGGATAATGGACAGGGAAAGCAGGAACATGGTCATAATCCCTATGGATCATGGGATCTCGATGGGACCTGTAAGGGGTATAGTTGATCTTGCTGATATGGTGAACAGGGTGGCTGATGGGGGAGCGAACGCTGTTCTATTGCAGAAAGGGATGGCAAAGCACGGGCATCGCGGATATGGACGCGATATCGGGCTTATCATTCACATGAGCGCATCCACGTCTCTTGGACCAGACCCAAATGACAAGGTGCAGATATGCACTGTAGAAGAAGCGATAAAAATGGGAGCCGACGCTGTGAGCGTGCATATCAATATTGGCTCTGAAACAGAAGCTGCGCAGTTACAAAAACTTGGCTCTGTTGCAGAGCAGTGCGATAACTGGGGAATGCCACTGATAGCGATGATGTACCCGCGCGGGAAGAACATAAAGAACTCGAACGACCCTGAACTTGTAGCGCATGTAGCCCGCGTGGGAGCAGAACTGGGTGCGGATATTATAAAAACGAACTTCACAGGCGATATCGATACATTCAGGAAAGTCGTTGAAGGCTGTCCTGTGCCTGTTGTGATGGCAGGCGGTCCAAAGACAAATACGGATGAGGAATTCCTTGCCATGGTGCGCGCTGCGCTCGATGCAGGCGGAAGGGGCGTGGCTATAGGCAGGAATGTGTTCCAGCATGATAATCCCACTGCAATGACACGCGCCCTCACCCTCATAGTGCACAAAGGCAAAAGCGTGGATGAAGCCATGGAGGCACTTCGGTGAACAAGCAGAAAACGGTCTGGATAAAAGCAGACAGCGCAGCATGGGAAGAGGTAAAGCCGCGGGTTACGACAGGGCTTGAATCAGGGGCAGATGCAATAGTTTTGAACGCAGAGGATGTGGGGAAAGCAAGAGAACTCGGGAACATAAGGATAGCTTCGCAATCGGATGAAGCTGATATCATGGTGGTCGGGAAGAACAGCGAAGGCGATGGAACTGAGGAGTTGCCTTCTGATTTTGGCGATTCCCGTAATATATCAGAAGCGCAGCGCCTGACGGCAGAGGATAAAACTGTTGCAGGATTTGTTATTATAAAGAACAAGAAATATGAGGAGTTCGCAGTTGAGCTTGGAAAGACATGCGATTACCTCATCGTCATAGGCACTGACTGGAAGGTAATCCCTCTTGAGAACCTGATAGCAGGGCTGCAAAAGCTCGATGTTGAGATCATCGCGGGCGTACGGAACGCAGAGGAAGCAAAACTTGCGCTCGAGACGCTTGAACACGGCTCAGACGGCGTGCTCCTTGATACAGATGACCTCTCAGAGATAAAGAAGGTCATGGCTATCCGTGACAGGTCAGGAATGGAAAAGGTACCTCTTGTAAAAGCAAGGGTGACAAAGGTAAAACCTGTGGGCATGGGGGACAGGGTGTGCGTGGATACTGCTTCGCTTATGGTGCCGGGCGAAGGGATGCTCATAGGTTCGCAGAGCAACGGCTTGTTCCTTGTGCATTCAGAATCAGAGGAAAGCCCCTATGTTGCAGCGCGCCCTTTCAGGGTGAATGCAGGGGCAGTGCATGCCTATATCAGGGTAGGAGAAAAAACACGCTACCTCTCAGAGCTTATTTCTGGCGACAATGTCCTGATAGTGAACACGGCTGGGGAAACAAGACCTGCTGTCGTGGGAAGGGTCAAGATAGAGCGAAGACCCCTGATGCTTGTTGAGGCAGAGGTTGAGGGAACAAAGATAAAGACCCTACTTCAGAACGCAGAGACCATAAAGCTTGTGGGAAATGATGGAAAGCCTGTGCCTGTGACCTCGCTGAAAGAGGGCGATGAGGTGCTTGTGTATTTCGAGGCTGCTGCGAGGCATTTTGGGATAAAGATAGAGGAGACGATTATTGAGAAATGAGGGGGTTACTGCTGATGAGTTTTTAATGAGAATGGATAGGGGGTTGTTAAGAAGTATATCTGCAATGAAAATTCAGGCGAACATCATCGATATACCTTATCGTGATGTTCAAACTCAAGAAAAACTACAGTCTCGTTTTTCTTATCAATATCTCAATTTATTTTGTTAAGTCAGATAGTTCTAAAATATTTTTTAAAATTTGTAATTTATTAATAATTTCTTTATTCTTTTTGGCTTTTTCATATAATTTATCAATTAAATTAATAATAATTTTTTCAGGATCATCAAACCTATTAACCGGTAAATCTTTATCATCCAGATGCCATATTTGCAATGGATTATCATCAGAATCTAAATAATCAGCCCATAAATAAACTATATCAGGAGTTAAAACATAATCAAAACCAATATAGGTACCACTTTTTTTACCATCAGAATTTTCAACCTCAACCCAATCATCATAATATCCTATTGTTAAATCACTCAAGTCCCACTTTCTAAGTATATTAGATATCTTTTTAAGAACATCGATATAAACTTCACGCAATTTATCTGGTGTAACGATTTTGTCGTTTTCAGGGCTTAAGGACGATATCTTTAATGCTTTCTCAGTTATTTCAGAAAGATTAAGACCTAACTGTTTAGCCTTTTCAATTACCTCGGAATTTATTGAAAGTGTTAATTTCTTTTTTTCTTCCATACAGCCAAATTAGCACGTATAATATATAAAGTTTTCCTTATATACGTATAATTTGTTACATTTGTGTACGTATAATTGATTTTGATTATGAAATCCATTTGAGCATTTATATCATTAGGTGAAGTGTACGCCGATATTTCAATTAATCAAAGAAATCTTCTTTCAAACTCTTCCGTGGTATATTTTGAAAATTTACCTTCTTTCACTCTTCGCTCGGCTTCTTCAACTTTTTTTATAAATTCGTTACGAATTTGTTCTTCAGGAGGATAAAACTCGTCTCGAATTATATCCAGAACTTCTATCAGAATCTCTTGCCGCAGCTCCCTTTTCAACTCTAACTTTAATTCGTCCAGGTTTGCAACAGTATCCATGAGGGTAAATAGAATTTCATAGACTTTAAAGATTTGTATTGTTGTCAACGAGACCTTCAACTTAAGACTCCTTTTAAATCTTTAGTGCAATTTCTGAATCCAACAAATGCCTTTACCCATCGTTCCATACTTTCTCTGCTATACTTCCCAACAAAGCCGTTCCAGAACAGTCTAATTCTGCGTTCAATATCGC
>JAWOKW010000234.1:0-8475 GCA_033854095.1 Candidatus Methanoperedens sp.
CCCCAGCCATCCAGATAAAGTCATCTCTACTCATACTCTTTTCACCAGGTACGCCCGTTAATACTTGGTTCTATCCGCCGGTAACCGCATCCCTTCCTATGCAGCAATCGCACAGGGCTGTTTCGCCACAATAGGGACATACGCACTTGCAATCATCGATCGGATTTCCACAATTCTCGCACTTAGGCTCTAAAACGATGAATTCTCCCATAGTTTTCCTACGGTTCAAATAGTTAAGTAGTTATCGGTGATGTTTTCATCGGACTTTTTCTATATTTCTTACTCTATAGCTTTATAAAGATTCGGAGGCATAAATTAGACATGAAAGCAAAGGAACTAGCCAGTGACCCACTGATAAAGAAGTGGTTTTTAACCATCTTGGCAAAGGACTGGACACAGGAAAAATATTTATATTCTATGCAGTATTTCACCGAACTCGTAAATAAAACACCGAAGGAACTGGTTGAAGAGGCGGAGGAGGAGATAATCGATGGGGTTCTGATGAGAAAGCGGCAGATATTGACTTATTTGCTTCAATATAAGCAGTATTTAATCAACAAGAAGTATGCACCAATGACAATAACGCTGCATATGACGGCGGTCAGGAGCTTCTACAAAGCAAATTATATAGACTTGCCACATAATCTCCTGAAGGACGCGGATAACCAGCCGCTTAGACGGAATATGAACCATAGCTTCGATAAGGAGTTAATCAGAAAGATGCTTTTATACGCCAATATCCGCGACAGAGCTATCATTCTCACAATGAAGTCTAGCGGCATGGCTCGGCAGGAAACACGGAATGTAATGTATCAGCAAGTCAGGGAGGGCTATGATAGGGAAACAAAGACAATAACGCTATTTATGCGCCGCGAGAAAGTCGGGATAGATTTTGTGACTTTCATAGACCCCGAAGGCACTGAGGCAATTATAGAGCATCTCAAAACAGAAGGGCGTGTGGACAAGGACGGGAATTTCAGTAGCAAATACGACAATACCGCACTTTTCATGTCTACAAGAAGGGGGGATAAGCTCGACAAGAAAAATATCACCCTCATATTTTGGGAACTATCCAAGAGGATGAAGATACATACTGCATCAAAAGACCAAGAGACGCGAAAATACAATCCTATAAGGTCGCATAATCTGCGTAAGTTTTTCCGTACTACATTGCTGCACGACGGGATGGATGATACCCTGATAAATAAGCTAATGGGACACAAAATAGGGAATACATCGCAGGCATACCTTCTCGAAGATGCAAAGAGGATGAAAGAGCAATATATGACGCATATGAACGCTTTGGCGATTAATTCAATCAGTACGAATATAGATTTGCAGAAGGAGAACCAGAAACTTAAGATGAAACTCAGGCGAGCAGCAATGAAGGATGAAACGCCGGAGCAGGCATTTATGGCGATGCTCGAAGACGAGGATTTTGTGAGGCAGTTGTTCGAGAAGTTCAAGGCATTTAAGCCTTAATTCTTTTCTCTACGACTTCTCGGAAACTTCACGGGTTCTCGGCATATTGTTCTCAAAGTGCTCGAAAAAAACTTCTCAGGCGTTCTCCGAGAACTCAAATTACCACCATCCTGAGAAAAAGGTACACCATCCGAGTACTCGGAGTACTCCGAGTACTTATAGAACGGAGGATTCCGGAGGCTTCTTTTGGTAACTGAGAACTTTTAAGGGTTCACGGCGTTCACAGAGAACTTTCGAGAACTCCGAGAAGAGCGAGAAGCCGTACTTTCTCTATTAACAATATATCATAATTATACATATAGATTTATAATGTCGGTTGTGTATAAGTAATAGTATGGTTTGGTGTGGTTTGTATTATGGGTGAAAGATATGGCAAGAGGCAAAGTCACTAAAGAACTACTAGAGCAAATGACAGAGGCGCGAAAATCAGGAGCGACATATAAAGAGATACAGGAACGCTTCGGTGTGGGTCAATGGGTTACCATACATTATCTCAGAGGTGTAACCCCTGAAGACAATTTAGGGAGCGAGATACGAGAAGAAGCAAGGAAGAAAGCAATAAAGCTTCTCAAAGAGCGCGGATTTGTAGATGTTCTGAACCTCAAAGAGATATGCACTGCAACATCTTTCGACTTTGCAGCAAAGAAAGGCAACGCATGGTGGCTTATTGACATAAAGATTAGTGAGCTAAAAACAATATCCCTTAAAGCAGTTCAACTTATCGGGAACTATCAGCACGCTGTTATTGTGTTCAATCCAGACCTTAAATCTAATCGTTGGATTGAGTTACGTTAAGAGGTGAGTTATATGGAACTAACAGAAGCACAAATCCGAGATAGAGAATGCAGGCGCTCTACGTTAAAGTGTTTAACAGAGAGTGCATTATCAGAAGACAAGCGGATGCAAGAAATAGAAGATGCTAGAAGGCAGAACACTATTGAGATGTTCAAAGACTATGGAATAAGGCAGAGAACGATAGAGGCTGAAAAGAAGCGTGTAGCGCTTTCAAAGGATAAGGAAGAGCAAGAGCGTGGCGGTATCTTCAAAGATGTTATCGCCATGTTCAAGAAAGAGGGTGGTAATAAATGAACGAAGAGCAACGATACGATGCATTATTAGACAAGGCATATAAGAAGGCTATGAAGAAAAGGCAGCTTGAGAAAGAAAAGCCGCTTACTGTAAATGATTTTCAACAGGTAAAAGCTACCGTTGATATGCTCGAAAGACCGGACATAACAAAGTGGGAGAGAGTAACAGGTGGTAAAGTTGTAAATACATACACCGGTAAAGAAGTTGTGCTCGGTAAGAAAGATAACTCATAGTCATTAATGAAGCCAGTATGTGGTGCAGTAATGTACTGTAACGTGACGCGGTAAGGCATGACAAGGCAAAGATAAACTCTAGGTAGAGGATGGCAACGCTGGCTGAAGGACACAAACCTCTAAGATACATATCGAGGAGGAATGAATATGCCAAAAGAACTGAAGGCTGTAAGTTGTACAGCTTGTGATAAAAACGGAATCGTTAGATACGACGAGAATATCGGCGAGTTTATCTGCGATTCATGCGGAGCGCTCTATCAGTACGATTAAACTCTCCGTTAGGGTGGGTGAAAGCCCACCCTTTAATTCTTTTACGTCTTTTGTCTTTCGTCTTTACATGGAACCAGTTCTGGGGTGGGTGCCTTTTCCGAGCGTGGACAGGACTGTTCTTCGAGAGCTTTTGTTGGAAGTTGAATAAGTAAAGACACTAAAGACGAAAGACACCTACTCATGATTCAGTACCTCAAGGTCTTTCTTAACTCTCTTCAAGAACCCGTCATAATTTTTCTTCACAATCGCAGCATAAACCACATCATCCGCCTCTATTCCAGTCTTCTTCCTGATATCAGAAGCTACAATCTTGTAAAGAAGCTCTTCAGCTTTATCGCTATCTGCAATCGCAGAAATAACATCTTCGGCATTGTTTCTCTTCACATATTCCTTAACCACTTCAACTCCCCTATCTGAAAGACTATATACCGCTAAGTTATTAAGCCTAACCTCCGCCTTTATATATCCGTCATTCTCAAGCCGCTTCATCGCGTTATAAAAGCTGGATTTGGCTTCGTCCTGCATTTTGGCGTATATCTCCATTGTCCTTAATGAGCCGGAAGCAAACAGCGCGGACAGGATTTTCCTGAAAATCGGGACTGCCATTGTTTCGGTCATGACCGGTAATATTCAGCTAAGAAACAAAAGCTTTATGCTTTCTGAGTACATACGGATATATCGGAGTGTGTCCGAGTCCATAAGATGTATCGGTTTGGAAAAGAACGTTCGTAAATCAAATTTACTCGTTTTTGAAAAGCAGAAGACGTAGGTTGGGGGTTGGATTTGGGCTACCTGTTTGGGGTAAAGTCCTTAAGAGAAGGATTAGCGGGTAGCCATCCTTTTCTTTTTTAGTGTACTAAAAAGGGTAATTATACGGCGTAAATCGCCGTTACTATATACCGTGTTTTTTTATGACATTAGTCTAAAATCAACAGACAGAAGTCGATTTTTACTATAAAATGGTGACATGAGTATTCTGTTTCAAGGAGAACGGGTTGCTCACAAGTATATAAAGCTGATTCTATAAATAAGTCTAAAAAATAGGGATTATAACTTTCTGCTGATTCTCCACCAATGAAAAGGCAGAAATTTGTAATCCCTAAGGGGGTGTCCTTTATTAAGGACGCTGAATAGGGGATTACTATGGATACAGAAGTAAAGGAGCAGTTGTTTAACCTTACGCGAAGACTGGAATTGACAAAAGAGGGCTTAATGAAAGCCCAGATAAATGAAAAAAACAAAGCGCTTGTACCGCGCTTTGAAACCTATCTTTGTTCTCGTGGAATTTCTGAGATACGAAAAATAAAGTACCTTGCTGATTACAAAGCAGTCGCCCTAATATATGATAAGCCATTTGAAGAATATACTGCCGATGATTGCAGCGAAGTAATGAAGCGATTGAAAGAAGCCACTAAACCGGCAAACGACGAGAAGGGTAATGTTATAAAAGATGAGAGTGGTAATCCCAAGCTCGTAAAAAGATACAAAGACACTTCTCTGAACGATTATGTTTCGTTACTCCGCATCCTGTTCAAGTTCTTGGATGGAGTAAAAGGCAAAGGTCAAAGTCATAGGACGGAACACTTGCAGAAGATTATGTTGAAAGATAAGCTCCGCAAGGAAGATATGGTAACAGAAGAAGAGGTTAATCGAATAATCTGTAGCATGCCAACGCTACAATATCAAACAATATTTAGCTTGATATTCGAAGGCGGAGCAAGACCGGAAGAATTACGAGGGGCTTTGATTACGGACGTCACAAAAATAGAACGGGGATACAAGATAATGATAAGTGGAAAAACGGGAATGAGACCGTTATTTGCTATAACAAGCGCTCCGCTTCTTACCCGATGGCTGAATTCTCATGCATTCTTGCAAAATAAGGATGATGTGGCAAATAAGAATATTCCCTTATTCTATGGAGGATATAAGACAAATGGCAAGCCCAAATTCTGGCAGCATCAGACATGGTACAGTATGTTTACACGTGCATGCAAGCGAGTTCTCGGACGGTCTGTACCTATTTATTGGCTGCGCCACTCCCGAATATGCAATATGGTAGATAAGGGAATACAAACGAGCAGAATAAAAGCCGTCGTGGGACATAGCAGAGGAAGCACCACTCTGGAAAGATGTTACCTTCACATGAACGATGACACAATCGAACAGACATCATGTGAAGCGGCAGGAGTTGAGTATTCTAAGGAAAAGAAGGTCAAAGGCACGTTTACTGCAAAAACATGTAAGAATTGTGGCGTGGCTGTAGCTCCGCATCAGCTTATTTGCGAAGAATGCGGAGAGAAAGTAGACCCGACAATCAAAGTGATAAATCAGGAATTTAATCCGGCTTCGCTTCCAAAAGACCAGCTTGAGAAATATCTTGACTTCATAGAGGAACGACTGGCACAACGACGTGCTGAACAAAATGTTAATCCGGTGGTTAAATGACAGAAGTACCGAAAGACGTATATCCGAAATTCCGCAGATTCACAGTGAGAATGAATGAGGCTGAACAGAGAGCCTTTCACGAATTTAAACAGAAAGTCCGCATGGCAGATAATGAAAGCGGAGCAGTGAACGAAGCAATAGAACGCGCTCTGAAGTTCATAAAATTAAGGGAAGACGTTATCGCGGACATAAAGGCAAAGAAAGCGTACTATGGGATTTTTAACAACGAGATAGAGTAAAAAGTCATACCTACTTTGTCAAAGGGTTGAATCGGTATTTAGTGCATATCGATTTTATTCGGCATGTAAGCCCTCAAAGTATGCTGTATGGCACTTAAACCATTATTTTGAGCCAAAAAGTCATCAAAAAAGTATGACTAAATCAGGATTTTGCCTTCGATTTTTTGTTTAATCGGGATTCTGCAATTTTCTCTATTTTTATCATTTCTTCAAAGTTCACGAGGGGGACGTCCTTTATAAACCCTGACAGAAAAGATTCTTTAGATAGAGCAGGTCAAGGTGGCAATCGTTAGAGAATCTATAGCGGTCTTCGGGTAGAGAATCTTTTCATGGTCACTGGGAAGGGATTTCGCAATTTTCCCTTCCCAAAGACTTGCTCTTTCTATTCATGTATCCACCATTAGCCCATGTGGGCACTTTCAACAATCGGCGGAGGGAAGATTGACCTCCGCCGCTAATTCACTTTCACTTCATGTATACGAGGTTTAAATGAGAAATGCCAACACCGGAACAATTAATGCAACTGAAGCAGCAGGAAGTTCAAGCGCAAAAGATGGTAAGGGAAGGAGTAAATCCTGACGTTGCAGCGCAAAGAGCGATAGCTGCAAATCCAACGCCGCTAACAGTTTCTTCAGGCGGTCAGCAATGGGTTACTCAGAATAATCCAGACCCAATAATCTCGCAGATAAACGCGATTAAAGATTATCCAAAAGAGCCTGCAAAAGCAGAATATGCCGTATCGCCTCAAGGCGTCAGTACAGTTAGTCCGGGGATTGCTGAGAAACTAAGACAGGCACAACAGTCTCAAATTCGAGATAGTTATATCGTAACACAACATGTTAGCGGAGCAGCGCTAAATGCTGCCAAAAATCAATATGCTTCTTCTCCTTTAGACATTACCCTGACACAGAATCCCGAAGAGGCTCGTAAAGCGATAGAGCGCAACAACACGGTTTACGACCCCAACAAGACATACCCCGTTAAAGTGGATTTGATTGAAACTGCAATACAGAACAGACCGGAGAACCTAATCAAGCCTTCTAACGTTGGAATAAACACCGATTTGATTAAGCAGGAGCCGCCAAAAGCATTCTCGGATAAGTTCGCTCTCACAGCCGAAAAGATGTTTACGCCATCTGAAAATGCATCTTTGGCAACACAAACGGGGTACGGTCTCTTAAGAGGCTTCGGTGTCGGCTTGTCATTCTTCCCTAAGGTTATCGAGAGCCCAAAAGAAGCAGCAAAGGATTATGTCGGTGGGATATGGAGCTTCGGTCAAGGCGTCGGCGATATTGCCGGAACTTCATTAATAAACCTTTATCATGGAGTGCCCGGACAGCAACCGGCCCAAACAGAGCTAGGAGCACAGTTCTTCAAGGCCCCATTAGTCACATCTGCTGAAGTAGTCGGCGGTATGTTTGCTCTCGGTGGCGGTCTAAAGGTTGCAGGGAAGGTAAACCCGCTAAAATACTCACGAATGGAATTGCCTGACACAGCAGTTGCAGATACGGTTAAGATTAATGCACCAACCGGATATGCAGTAAAGAATACCAAAGTAGCTAAGGTAGAGGGCAATGTTATCGGCAAGCCTTCTCTCACTTTCCAGTACTTTACAGATTCGGCACCAACACCCAAAGCCGGATTAATGAAAGCTAATCTCGCTATGTCTGATGTAGCGGCAGCGAAGAGACCCGATATGGTCATAGGTGGCAAAAGCTCCGTTATTCTTGAAGGCACTCCTGCTTCTAAAGTCGCAAAATCGGCAGTTCTCAAAGAAGGCTCTCCTGTATCAGTTTCAATCGACACCGGCTTAATCAGAGAAACGCCATCAGGCGAAATGCCGACGATTTTCAACGGCAAATTCATCTACAAGAACAAAGCGCCTACCGACCAGTACGGTAGCCCTATTAACATAAACCCCATCGATTACAGTTCAGCCGCCGGTCTTCTTGCATTAAAGGGCACATCAATCAAAGTGGGTAACACTCAATATGATTTTCTTCAAAGAGGCGCAACATCACAGCAAATGGCTAATCTTGATAGTATAGTTCGCCTGAAGGAGTTTTTTGAGCCTAAGTATGCTACGGACGTATTCCCCGAAAAGAAGACTGTCAAAATCGGCACTGGTGGTGGGAGAGAATACGATTTTGCCAAAGGAGAAAAAACAACTAACGAGTTCGGTAAATGGGGTATAAAGGAAGAGCAGGAGTTTGATTTTTCCAAATCCAAAACTGGCGACAAGAGAGCCTATGACTTTGACATTCTCCCGCCTGAGAATAAAGGGACTGGATTAAAGGGATTGAAGGGCAAATTAAGCATTCCGAAGTTCTTTAGCGGCACAAAGCAGAAATCTTCCATATCTGTTGTTGAAGAAATACCCAAACCGGCTGAGATAACGGATGTTCAGAAGAGCCCAGAGCCAAAATTTAAAGGCAAAATGCCTGATTTGAGGACTGATGTTAAATCAGATTACAGCGACTTCAAACTCCCTAAGTCTGATATGTCGATTAACGAGGCGAAGAATCTCAAGCGCGTTGGTGCAGACACTCTCACTATGCAGAAGGCGCCGGAGCAAGTTTTGCCTGCTCAAGTACCTCTTGAGTTAGTGCCTCAAAGGATTCTACCGAAGCAAAAAGTCAAAGTAATAGATGTTTATGAGACTGTAGCTTATCCGGAATCCAAATCACCCGTAAACGTTCCTAAACAGTTAATTA
>JAWOKW010000235.1:0-9842 GCA_033854095.1 Candidatus Methanoperedens sp.
CTTGAGAAGAAGTTAGTTGATGCTGTCGTGGTGCTGAAAAAGACAGGCGAGTTCGAAGCCGTACCGATAATAACCTCTGATGTGAATGAGGTTTTAAACTCAGCAGGCTCGCTCCACTCAGTGCCGAGCAACTTTGCGAAACTCATTGCCAACAAGAACCTGAAAGTTGCTCTTCCCGCAAAAGGATGCGATGTGCGCGGCATCATTGAGTTGAGCAAACGAAATGCCGTCAATCTTGATAATACCTTCATAATAGGGCTTAACTGCGGAGGCTCGATGCACCCTGTTGTAACAAGGGAGATGCTTTCCGTGATGTACAAGCTCAAACCCGATGACGTGCAGAGTGAAGAGATCGAGAAGGGAAAGCTCATCTTTTTTACAAAGGATGGAAAAGAGAATGCCATAACCATCGACGAGCTTGAGGAGAAAGGATATGGAAGAAGAGAGAACTGCAGGTACTGCACGCTCAAGATACCAAATAATGCTGACCTTGCGTGCGGGAACTGGGGTGTTACAGGAGAGCTTGCAAGCAAAGCCACGTTCGTGGAGATAAATTCAGAAAAAGGCGCAAAACTTTTACAGAATGCAAGCGATGCAGGCTATATTCAGCTTCAGAAGCCTGATGAGAAAGGTGTAGCTGTGCGAGCAAAGATAAAAGGCACAATGGAAGGCTTGAGCAAGAAATGGAAGGAGAAGGTGTTCGTCCCTCTTGATAACAGGCTTGAATATTTCAGGAAGGAGCTTGAGAACTGCATAGACTGTGGCGCATGTAAGGCTGTGTGCCCGACATGCTCATGCAGCGATGTCTCGAAATGCACAGAGTTCCATTTCAGGGGCGACTCTTATAAGATGTCGATGTATCATCTTGTGCGCTTTTTGCATCTTGCAGATTCATGCATCGGCTGTGGTCAGTGCTCTGATGTGTGCCCTGTGGATATTCCGCTTACAAGGCTTTACAGGCGGTTCGCTGACCCTGTGCAGGAGCAGTTAAAGTACGAGCCTGGAATGGATTCGCGAAAACCGCCGTATTTCGAGGTGAAGTTGAATGATTGATTATTTAGTAAGATATAAACCGCAGATGAACGCAGATAAACGCAGATTTGTACATCGGGTATCTGCGTTCATCTGCGTTTATCTGCGGTTCTTTAATTCCCTGACTTCTATAAACTTTACAAATGGAGCGTGGATCAAGTTATGAATATTTATTCAACGATTTGCCCAGGATGCAACTTCGGCTGCGGATTATATATCCGCGAGAACGGCAAGCTCGAGGTAGATTTCAGGAAATCCTCCCCAGCCAACGCAGGAAAGCTGTGCAGGTTCGGGATGAGCCTTCCGCGCTTTTATACACCCGCCAGATCAATGGTGGACGGAAAAGAGACTACGCTTGAAGAGGCTGCAAAAGAGGCTGCTAAGAGAATATCAGCAGGCTCAACTGCTTTCCTGTCCTTCGGCAATACCACATGCGAGGAGCTTCTTGCATTCCAGAAACTTTCTGAATCCTCGTTATACACAGGTTCTGTTGCACTTCCCAGCGATGTATATCAGACACTGAGCGTTGGAATACCCTACACAGAAATAGAAGCTGCAAAACATATCATGCTTTTCATCGACCCTTATGAGCAGTATCCTCTGCTCGTGAGACGCCTGCTATCAGCCAAAAAGAAAGGTGCTAAGATAACATCGATCTGGTGGAAGGATCTGCCTCTTGCAGACGAAAAACTGAGACCTGCTGATGTTCCAAATCTTAAGCTCACAAAGGATTCTCTCGTTATTTCTGATATCCACCCGCTTTCTGATACAGAGCAGGTAAAGAGCATACTTTCTCTTGCTGCGGATGCTAAAGTGACATTCCTCAAGCCTTTTGCGAACTCGACAGGCGCATATATCCTTTCAAAGGAAGCAAAGCAGAAGTCTCTGACGCAACTGATCGAGGATATCAACAAAGGAGCGATAAAGACATTGTTCTGCCTTGAATCAGACCCAACTGGTTTGATACCAGAAGAAACGCTTGGAAAGCTCACAAATCTGATAATACAGACAGGAAGGGCAGGCGCTATCACTAAAAAAGCGCATATCGTTATTGCGCATGAGCCTCTCTATAAGAAAAAAGGAACGCTTATCAATAATGAAGGAAGGGCGCAGGCTCTGGGCGGAGCTGGCACGAATGGGCTTGACGCGCTTGGCATTGTTGCAGGCGCGAAATTCGAGTTCAATTCCCTGCATGAAGCCGTGAAAAAGGCACTTGGGATCGCAGAAGTGGATGAATTCGCGATCCCGAAATATGATAAAACGCCTTACAGCGCAATACAGGCTGCCTTTAAGACGCCAGAGGCAAAAACATCGCTTGTGAGCGTGTACAACCCATTCACGTGGTCTGGCATCGATGATGATAATGATTTTGTTGAGATCAGCCTTAAAACGGCAAGGTCACTCAAGCTCTTAAAAGGCGGGCTGGTCAGGATAAAATCCAACGGCAGCTCGCTTGAAAAAAAGTTCAAGGTTGCGCCTGTTCAGGATAATGTATTGCTCACATGCAAGAGGTTTGGCATAGAAAAAGGAACAATAACGCCTGTTGAGATCTTGAGGTGATAGCATGGCAAACCAGAAAGCAGTTAAGAAGACAGCGAAAAACGCCTCAAAAGAGACGCCAAAAGAAAAAGAGGTCAAAGAAGCCACCAAAGCAACATTGCAGGCGCTTGCAAAGACAGACACGCAGAAGGCTGTTGTGGCTGCGGCAGAGAAAATGGCGCAGAAAGCTGAAGAAAAAGCGACTAAGGCAGCTAAAGCTGCCAAAACTGAAACCGTTAAAGAAGCAGCTAAACCAGTACCTGAAGCTGCGGTAGAGACTGAGATTCCAAAGGCAGAAGTTAAAAAGGAAGCAGACCCAAGCAAGGAGTTCGTGGAAGGCGTCATGGCAGAGATGAATTTAAAAGGTGCTTCAAAGAAGCGGCTTATCAAGAAACTGGCAGAGCAATATAGTTTTGATAAACAGAAGGTGCTGTTCAAGCTAAAGCGGGCGCTGATCACAGAGAGGTATTCAGCGGTGAGCGGGCATTAAGTGATTTCCTATTCAAATTTTGTAGATCTTCACTTGGGAAATTTATATAGTCCACTGAGATGTAAAGGCGAATAAAGACATAACATGTATCTATTTGGTTATAAAGAATTAATAAAAAATCTTGTTATAAGCGACCTTAAAACCAAATACTCAAGCTCTGTATTGGGGTTCGCATGGTCGATGCTGAATCCCCTGCTTATGATGCTCGTGCTATATTTTGTGTTCAACAGCATGTTCAAGAACCAGGAGAATTTCGTGGTGTATCTTTTGACAGGCATACTCACATGGAGATTTTTCGCTCTCGGAACAACATTAGCCATGGTCTCTATAGTTGGGAAATCAAGCTTAGTCACCAAGATTTATATCCCAAGAGAAATATTAACTCTCAGTGCAGTAATATCCAGTTTAGTAAGCTCAATACTTGAGTTTTTAGTGCTATTACCCCTTTTAATAATATTGGGTGCAGGGATTTCGCTCATCGCCCTGATATTCCCTTTAGTACATCTGATGTACTTCCTGATAGTTTACGGCACAGGTTTGATACTTGCCTCGCTGTATGTTTATTACAGGGACCTTAATCAGATATGGGATGTAGTGCTCCAGGTCGGGTTCTTTCTGTCACCGATCATGTACCCGCTGTCCGTTGTACCTCCAAAATACGAATTTTATTATATGCTGAATCCAATAACCGTATTAATTAAAATATACAGAGATATATTTCTGAATAGAACTATACCAGGAATTTCAGATTTTGCTACTGTTCTCATTTTCGGGCTGCTGTTAATTCTCTTTGGAACAGCATTATTTAAAAGACTGTCACGAAGATTTGCAGAGGAAGTATAGCAAAAGAGGATATAAAAGTTAAAAAATAAAAAAGAGCTATGCGAGCCTTTCCCCTGCGTGTGGCCCGTATGTCGCATCGTATATCTCTTTTATGTGAAAGACAACTGCTGCTTTCCCTGGCAGTTTCTTGGTATCTGCCATCTCTTTTGCAGATGCAAATCTGCTGCCCTTGCTTTCGATATCTACTGTCCCTTTCAACTGGTAAGATTTCTTAGAGTCACCGTCGTAAGCCACTACTGCCATGTTCGGATTTGCTTCCAAATTCTTTCTGGTCTTGTTGAAGAAGTTATCCACTATCAATAAGGTCTCATCATCCAAGAGTTTCCACATGGTAACGAATACAACATTAGGTTTTCCGCTTTTATCCGCAGTGGCTATGGGCAGCGGTTTTTGCTTTGCGACTACATCTTTTATATCTGAAGGCATTTTCACCATAATTTATCACCTTTTATAATTCAGTACGCTTTAGGGGTAATATTTTTGTTATCGAAGATAAACTTATCCTTAATTTAGTCTGATGAAAAATTGTCCAGCATTACTAAAAATAATAATACTTTTCATGATAGTTTATACGTCTGAAAAAATAAAATCATCATCCGCAAGTTTTATATACAATAGGATAATATAAGAAATTGATGGGCAGGTAAAAACTTTTTTTAATACACTAACCCCCACTCCCCAACCTGCCTATCTTACTATTATTGAGGGAATATTGAGGAAATCTTAGATATATTATTTTCCCCAGAATGGATTTCCTTTTCGCTTTATTGCCATGAACTCCATCAGCGTTTCCTTGTCTTCGACTCTCATGGACTCAAAAAGTTCCTGTTCAGCGATTTTCGCATGTTTCTCAGGCACATCGATATAAAGTATATCCCCTTCCTTTATCTGCCTGCCAACTGTCGGTCCCTCGATTGCCACAGCCACTTCCTTTCTTGTCGATGCTTCGCCTATATTCTCGTTGTTTTCCTGGATGCCTTTTATCTTTCCTACGACAGCGCCGTCTTCTTTCATCACTTCAAGGCTGGTCTTGATGACGCCTCCAAGCACGCGTACACCCACGACAGCAGGCTTGCTCTGCCTGAACGTACAATTGGGTAATATCATAAATCTTCCAGGTTTGATGATGGTCTCATAGCGCTTTTTCTCAAGGAACTGCTTTTGTTCAATTACCCATTTCTTATAATCTTCGATAAGTTTGTATATCACATCATTTATGAACAGCTTTATATCAGAAACCGCCAGTTCTTCTTTAGCATCAGGAAGGACATCCACATCAAATCCCACGATCACTGAAAAAAGAGGGTCTTTTACAGTCTTTACCTCTGAAACGTCGCGTTTTGAAATATCCCCTATATCTGCCCTGCGTATCGGTATGTTCTCTTTCTTCAATTCATTCACAAGGGCTTCAAGTGAACCCAGAGTATCTGCTTTGATCAATATACCGTTCGACTCCGTTTCGATCCGTACAGCGTCTATTTCTGATTTTATCTGTGCTGCCACTTCCTCTATATTACCTGAAGCCACCCGTATCTGTGAACCTGCTATCGCGCCTTCAAGGCTTGGTGCAGAGATTTTAACGCCCGACGCAGCGGCCACCTTCTTTACTCGCTTGAACTTTTCTTCAGCGCGCATCTCGGAAAGTGGACGCGGTTTCAAAAGCGCCCTTATCTTTGTCACAACAGGAGTTCCTGAACTTCCAACAACCACGGTATCTCCGACGTTCAATTCCCCATCATATAATATCACATCCAGCGTAGTACCAAGCCCGACCTCTTCCTTTACCTCAAGCACTGTCCCTGTGCCAGGTCCTACTGCTTTATACTGCAGGTCTTTTTCAAGGAACCTCTGCGCAAGTCCCATGAGGACCATGAGAAGGTCGGGTATTCCCTCACCTGTCTTTGCGCTGAGCGGTATAACGCCTATATTTCGCTGAAAATCACGCACTCTATCATATCTGTCAGAACTGAATCCCATTTCATAGAGCTTGCCTATGATTACGTATATTTTTTCATCCAGCACTGACCTTACATGCTCTGCCTGCTTTGGATAGGACAGTATGAACGGCTGCCCTGGCTGCGGGTTCCATCCTGATATTTTATCGCTCTTGTTCGCTGCTACCACGAACGGGGTTTTAAATCGTTTAAGGATTTCCACAGCCTCAATAGTCTGAGGCTGGAAGCCTTCGTTTATATCAACAACAAGTATCGCAAGGTCTGCTAACGCCCCGCCTCTTGCTCTTAGAGTTGTAAACGCCCTATGCCCTGGCGTATCGATAAAAAGCAGCCCAGGCACTTTGGTCTCACCTTTGAAAATTTGCCCGCAGACACGCCGTATCACATCAAGCGGTACTTCTGTGGCTCCGATGTGCTGAGTTATCAAACCTGCCTCACGCTCTGCTATTGTTGTGCCTCTTATCCTGTCAAGCAGAGAGGTCTTACCGTGGTCAACATGTCCCATAACACATACGATTGGGGTGCGCAGATTCTGTATCATTGTACTATACAACTACCTTTTATCAGGTGTATCAGTCATATTACAACATGATATCTTATAAAATAGATGATTGATGATGCACAGGATTCGATACTGATGAACTATCCTGAAAGAGTCTTTAAGTTACAGGCATCTGACTATACTGTCTCTATCACAGGCTCTATTATTACCTCTGTCTTCATCGAGTTCACCACAAGACATCGTCTTTCTGCCTGACTGAGGATCAGCCTGATTTTTTCCTCGCTCTCTTTTGCTTTTATTGTTGGCTTTATTATTATCTTTGTGAATATTTTCATCTTGTTCACAGTCTCAAGTATCCCTTCAGCTTCTGATTCGTATGAGACAAGTTCCACTCCCATGTTCTTGATAGTGCCAAGCATCGTTGACATAAAGCATACGTTAGCAGATGACACAAAGAGGTCTTCAGGGCTTATTATACCTTGATGTCCCCCGAATTCTGGCGGCGTTGCGACCTCTATTTGCTGCCCACTTTCTGCGAACTGGATGTCTGCTTTCTTCTCTCCTTTCCATTTTAGAGTATTATGGTATAACCATCTATCCTGTTCCATTGAATCACCGTCTCTCAATTCAGTATATAGCTACAAACATATTTTATACCTTTCGATTTACTCAGACAATATCAGGTCTATATGTTTATTAAGACTGGATGTCAGGATACTGCAGTCGCTTCGGACCTCCTTGGATGCTACGCCGTGTTCTATGTTCATCGAGAGGGTGCATTCCTTTGTGATGCTGTCCTGATAATAATTCCTGATGCTCTTAGAGCTTTTCCAGCTTTTCAGTTCCTACCTTCTTGACAAATGGTTTATTAATTTTATCCGGCATCCATGCAGGCTTATTCTTGGGTGCGTTCACCACTTCTTTCCAGCCCACGAATATGTGCACCTTTTTAGCTCCGCGCTCCCGCAACCTGATCTCAAATGGTTTGTCCTTTGTTCCTCCAATACGGTTAGCTGCTTTTAGAGCAGCCTGGCGCGGCGCTCTCCCTGTGAAAACGCTGCTCTCAGTCCCATCTTTTTCCCTTAAAATAAACACTATTGATTATAAAACTTTTTATGCGAAAAGGTATGCAGCACCATAATCTTTTTCTGCTCAGGTGAATGAAATGGTTGCTATATGGTTGTTGGGGAACATAAAATCAAAATTATACAAATTTACATATGGGTATGTGAATCTGACTGTTCCTGAGCAAAGAATTAAGTGGGACAAAAAAATTACTTTATCCAGTAAAGTAATTCTCAAGTCGTGCATCTTCCGTTAATAACTCCAGAGCAGCGCACAGCAATGCTTTATTGTAAGAACCCTTTCGCAAACTTCCGGCAAAACCGAGAATTGTTATCTGTTTTTCCATATCTAACTACTCCCTAATTGTTACATATCTTATAAACAATAAATACTTTGCTTGTCACAAATTTGAAAATCATTTCGGCAAACAATCTCCCGGAAAACTCCGGCACGCATGAAGTTCATAGACAAAGACCTCTGCTATCACACCCGGATCTTCGTCCATTATCCTTTTTGTTTCTTCAACACTGGATATGATCTTTTCTATTCCTGGCTCCTTACTTTTCGGTCCTGCTCTTAAAATAACGATACAGTAGTTCCTGGCCCTGGGAAGCATCCGCAGCATGAAATCGTCCGTGATTGTTTGCATGTCTACTCAAGGAGTATCTTGGAACAAGAGCTCCACTGAAATGTTAATTACAATGTCATTACCGACCAACAGCCCGCCAGTTTCTCGCATTAAATCTGCCATCAGACCAAAATCCCTTCTACTGATCTTTGTGCTTCCATTGAAAGCAGCCCGTATATTATCCCAGGGATCTTTAACAATGCCGTTAAAAACCACGTCAATGGCTACTGAGCATGTGACGTCACGGATGGTCAGTTCACCTTCAACTGTCAAACGCCCTCTGGGTTCAGCGTTAATACCTGTGCTGCGATAGGTCATTGCTGGAAAATTCTTTACATCCAGGAATCGCGCACTTCGGAGGTCCTCGTCGCGTGTTGCGTT
Source organism: Candidatus Methanoperedens sp. (assembly GCA_033854095.1). Taxonomy (GTDB): domain Archaea; phylum Halobacteriota; class Methanosarcinia; order Methanosarcinales; family Methanoperedenaceae; genus Methanoperedens. The sequence continues at coordinate 8,436 of JAWOKW010000235.1, forward strand.
ATTAGTGCTGATACTTGCAGTGTCAATACTGATATCAAGCGATGACGAAGCCGGATCATCAGCGATCTTAACATTTCCTGTGACCGGGTGGAAAGTCCCCCTAACCTGTCCAACCACAAGATGCTGCGCCATAAAGTCCGCAAAGCTGTGATTGGGGTCAACAATATACTCCCCTGCTATCGGAAAAAGTGCTCCATTATAAATTCGTGATGCTTCTATAATCTGATTCATTGGCAGTGCATCCCGATATCTTTTTCAACCCAGGCCAAGCTGCCTCATCAATTCCACAAGGTCATAGAACAGCCTCTCCTCAAGGATCTCCCCATTCTTCCAGTGAGCGACCGTGCAAAACTCAAGTCTGAATTTCTTGTTCGTGGGTGGAATTGTCTTACTATCAGGACCCTTCATGGGCCCTTTCATCGTGCCTGTAAATTCGGCTACTGAGCAGGTATAATCACCCTGACCGAAAAGGATCTTATACGGATTGTTCACAAGATGGTTGTCAGGAAATGCCTTGAAAAATTCCACGGCTTCATCATGATGTGACTTTCGTCCCCTTGTTGGCTCAGGCTGACCTGGCCAGTATACCGCAACATTCTCAGCATGGCGTTTCTTGAATGTGTCCCAGTCCTGGGAATTCCATGCATCATCTAACGTTTTCATCAGTTTCAGATTATCTTGCATAATGATTTGTCACTCCCATCTTGTTATATGAGTGTATGTGAAATAAAGATTATGGTCTGCTCGATGGAATGTGGTATCCTGGGGCTCCTATTGTTGCCTATATTCAAAACGTAAACATATACTGGGTTGTTGTAGGAAGCTCTCTCCTTATTTTCGCAAGATGCGGATAATAAATGGTCATGGACTCCTTCTGTTCCGAGTCTCTTTTCTCCGAGGTCTCACTATCATCCAATATCATTTTCATTATCCTGCATTCGATCCTGCCAGATATCCTTATTGTCCCCCTCTCCATAGTGGAACTCATCTCAAGATATATTGGAAGTCTGAATCTGCTGTGCTCCCATTCAGGTATAAGTGATGCGAGCTTTTCCATTTCTTTCCTGTCGAATGAGTGGGTCGTTCCATCAAGATTCGATGTATACGGCTTATCTTCCTGAAGATGCTCTTTGAGCGTTTTTCTTTTCTTAGGAAGATGCCTGTTAAGCGTCTGTATGAACCTCAGAGAGATCTTTTTCTCGAAATCATCCTCTTGATACATAAATCAATTATCATCAATATCTGTTGAATTTACTCTTATTTTTTTCTGCTGTCAATAACAATAGAGACTTTCGAATAACCCAATCATACCGAAATATTTAATAATTAATAACTATATTTAGTACATTATGACGTCATTCATAGATTTTGCATTTAGAGAAGAATATGAACGAGTAAGGATTTTGG
>JAWOKW010000236.1:0-10643 GCA_033854095.1 Candidatus Methanoperedens sp.
TGTTCACAAAAGGATTAAGCAGCATTTATCTGCCCGTGCGCCATGGCGAAGGGAAATTCGTGGTTAAAAACCCGCACGTGCTTGCAAGATTGAAAAAAAGCCATCATATTGTCTTCCAGTATGTTGATACGGCTGGGAAATCCTCAGGATATCCATACAATCCAAATGGCTCTGTTGATAACATCGCAGGCATCTGCGATGAAACTGGCAGGGTCTTTGGTATGATGCCGCATCCAGAGGCATTCCAGCACAGGACGAACCATCCCGCATGGACGCGCCAGGAACTGCCTGAAGAAGGGGCTGGGGTGGCGATATTCAGGAATGCTGTTGAGTATATCGGCAATGAATAGAGCAATCTATATCCCATTCTAACCTGAAATCAGTATATAATGTCAGTCAAATTCGCAGCCAGCGATGCCATGCTCGCGTATTTCAGCAGCCTTGAAAACGAGCTCAATAGAGCTATCGAACTGGCTAACCGTGCCCGCACAAAAGGCGCAGACCCTTTGCCAGCGATAGAGATACCGATTGCAAAAGATCTTGCAGACAGGGTTGAAAAACTACTTGTGATAGAAGGGGTAGCAAAACGATTGCGCGAACTTGAAAATACCATGTCACGAGAAGAAGCAGCTCTTCAGCTTGCTCTTGATGTTGCAAAAGGAGAAATCAAGAGCTTTGGCTCAAAAAGAGATGCTATCGAGGCTGCTGTGAGAGTTGCTATGGCTGTTCTCACAGAAGGCGTGGTCGCTGCTCCTATAGAAGGCATAGCCAGAATAGACCTTGCAAAAAATGATGACGGCTCTGATTACATCAGGGTCTATTACGCAGGTCCGATTAGAAGCGCAGGCGGCACTGCACAGGCATTATCAGTGCTTGCTGCTGATTATGTGCGCGTAGCTCTTGGGATTGCAAGGTTCGCACCCAGACCTGAAGAAGTTGAGCGGTATGTCGAAGAGATCACAGCCTACCGCCGTGTGGCTAATCTACAGTACCTTCCTTCTGATGATGAAATCCGCCTGATAGTCAGGAACTGCCCGATATGCATAGATGGCGAGCCCACAGAAGAAGCTGAGGTAGAAGGGCGCAGGGACCTTGAAAGGATCGAGACGAACAGAATACGCGGCGGGATGGCGCTTGTCATTGCAGAGGGCATTGCGCTCAAAGCTCCAAAAGTAAAAAAGCATGTGGATAAGCTCAATCTTAGCGGCTGGGACTGGCTTGAAAAATTCGTTGTTACTGTTAAAACAGATGATGCATCCGCGCAGTTAAAGCCAAAAGATAAATACTTGCAGGATTTGATCGCAGGTAGACCTGTTTTTTCATACCCTTCAAGAGCAGGCGGCTTCAGGTTAAGATACGGCAGGAGCAGGAACACATGTTTTGCCGCTGCTGGCATAAGCCCTGCCACGATGATATTGATGGATGATTTCCTTGCGGCAGGCACTCAGATAAAGATAGAGCGCCCTGGAAAAGCAGCAGGCATAGCGCCTGTAGATACCATCGAAGGTCCCACTGTGTGCCTGTTCAATGGGGATGTGGTAAGGGTGGATACTGCGCAGGATGCTCTCAGGATAAGACCCTCGGTACAGAAAATCCTTGATATCGGTGAGATCTTAATAAGTTATGGGGATTTTCTTGAGAACAACCATCCCCTTGTGCCGTCTTCGTACTGCTATGAATGGTGGATACAGGAACTTGCTGCAAAAACGTCTGTACAAGATAAAGACTTAAAAAACCTGGATCAAAAGACAGCTCTTTCCCTGTCTGATACCTGTAAAGTGCCGCTCCATCCAAAATACACCTATCTCTGGCATGACATTAAACTTAACGAATATCTTGAGCTTGTAGAGTATATCCAGAAAAACGGCAAATATGATGAAAAGCTTTCATTCGCGCTTGATGATAACATAAAGAGCATACTTGAGACACTTCTTGTTCCTCATATCGTCCGTGAAAAGTACATCTACATCGATGAGCCTCTACCGTTGATCCGATGCCTTGGACTTGACGCTGCTCTAAAAAAAACATGGACTTCCCCAGAAGCGAACGTCATGGATACTGTTTCAAAAGTGAGCGGCATGACCATCCGCAGGCGCGCTCCAATCAGGATCGGGGGAAGGATGGGAAGACCTGAAAAATCAGATAAACGCCAGATGAAACCTGCCCCACATGTACTTTTCCCAGTGGGCGAAGCTGGCGGGCGAAAGAGGTCGCTTCAGAGCGCAAAGGATTATGTTGATGAGTCTGAGGAGGAGCTGAGAGTGGGATTATCAGTCCAGAAAGGAAAGATCGGGACAATAAAAGTCCAGCTCGGCGAGCGCGTCTGTACTTCATGTAAAACCAGGACCTTCAAGAACAGGTGTACCTGCGGTAAATTCACAAATCCAGTTCTCAAATGTCAGTCATGCGGGATTGAAGCTGGTACTGATATAATATGTCCAAAGTGCAAAAAGGAGACGACATCAGTGGTAGAAAAGGAAATTGACATCAATTCAGAATACCAGCTTGCTCTGAACAACATAAAAGAAAGGGATATCTTTAAACCAAAAGGAGTGCTCGGACTGACATCAAAACATAAGACTCCAGAACCTCTTGAAAAAGGCATCCTGCGGGCAAAACATGATGTTGTGATGTTCAAGGACGGCACTGTAAGATACGACCTCTCAGACCTGCCCCTCACTCATATAAAGCCAAAGGAAATAGGCGTTTGCATTTCGAAGCTGAACGAGCTTGGGTATTTGAATGACATATATGGAAAACCCCTTGTTGATGAGAATCAGACACTTGAACTTAAAGTGCAGGACATAATTGTTTCAAAAGACTGTGCTGAATATCTGTTAAAGACAGCAGGATTCATTGACGACCTGCTTGTGAAATACTATGAAGTAGAGCCTTATTATGTTCTCAACAGCATTGATGACCTTATCGGAAAGCTTGTGATAGGGCTCGCACCTCATACTTCCGCTGGGGTGCTCGGTCGATTAATCGGGTTCACGTCAGCATCTGTTGGCTATGCCCATCCATTTTTCCATGCAGCAAAGCGCAGGAACTGCGATGGCGATGAGGACTGTGTGATGCTGCTTATGGACGGTCTCCTGAATTTTTCCCGTTCTTATCTGCCTGATAAGCGCGGCGGACAGATGGATGCGCCTCTCGTGCTGACCACGCGCATCGATCCAAACGAGGTCGATAAAGAAGCGCACAATGTGGATGTGCTTTTCAGCTACCCTCTTGAGTTCTATGGAGCCACGGCAGAATTCAAAAATCCAAAGGACATTGTGAAGTTGATGGATACAGTGAGCAGCAGGCTTGGCACGCCGCGGCAGTATGAAGGTTTTGGTTTTACCCACGATACTGCAAATATAGCCTCTGGTCCAAAGAACAGCGCATACAAAACGCTTGGAAGCATGATAGACAAAATGGATGCACAGCTTGCGCTTGCCAGAAAAATAAAGGCTGTTGACCCTGAGGATGTTGCAGAGAGAATCATAAACTCTCATTTTCTGCCAGACCTGATAGGGAACCTGCGCTCATTCTCAAAGCAGAAGGTCAGATGCACTAAATGCAATGCCAAATACAGACGTCCTCCGTTGAAGGGCACGTGCCCGAAATGCGGCGGGAATATTGTGCTCACTGTTCATGAAGGTTCTGTAAGGAAATATCTTGAGACCTCGCTTCGGATCGCAGACGAATACAATGTAAGGCTGTACACGAAGCAGAGACTTGAACTGCTTGAGCTTGAGATGAAATCTCTGTTTGAAAGCGATAAGGTGAAACAGAAAGGGCTTGCGGATTTTATGTAGGCTTTCTTTTCCACGTCCCTGATATTGATGAATGCGGCATGATCCATCCATTGTACTTCAGTTTTGAATTGGATTTAATCGGCGGGTTAGGGACTCCTATCAACACTTCTTCTATCTTGGTTTCAAAATCGTCGCCAAATTGCAATTCAAAAGTAATACCTTTAGTATATGATATAAACTCGTATGTCCACAGGTCAAAATCTGATACAATCCCTTTTACTTCAAAACATATATCTATGAAAGCTCCGGGCGGTATCCTGACATTGAAATACAGATTTAATTTAAGTAGCCTGCTGTCATCGCTTTGACGCAGCAGTTCATAGACGCAGTATAATTCAGGCTTGTATTCTTTTTCACTGCTGTAGTTTTTCGGTCTGCAGTTTTCAATATCGAAACTGCTTGCCGGGATAAAAATAGGGGCGAGGGACAAAAGGTTCCTGTTGCACAGCAAGCCGCTTATTTCAAATGACGTAGAAAATTTAAACGAAATATCTAAATATTTAGTAATATTTTTTAATATTTCATCCTCACTCTCGCCAGTTGCAGGAACAGGCGAATCGAAAAAAGCCACAAGTCCGTCTTTATTTACAAGTTTTGAGCTTCCACCTTCACGCGCTTCGTTCGTTGCGCGATAATCATATAGCCTGGTCAGCAGTATTTTATCTTTTTCACCTTCAACTTCGCCTTCTTTTTTGAATATCATCGAAACATTTGACCTTCGAGGTTCATCCGTAAGTTCAAGTAATCCGTGTTTTTCATATAAAGTATATATTTCATCATCTATGCGTTCGAATTTATTCAAATTTTTAATACTTTTTAATATGAACGCAGTTAATTCGCTTCGTGTAAAATGTCTGTCTATGATTTCATCTATAATGGATCTGGATACGTCCTTCACCATCAGTGCAAGAGGATGTTCTTCCAGAACATAAACAACGAATCCTGACAGAATGAAAGCTTCTCCGACTCTTCCTATCAAGCTTACGATAATATTCAAAATGTGCAGGCTACCTCTGGGTTCAACAGGCATACTTTCGGCGGCAAGCAATGAGACAAGTATAAAAATAATACCAGTAAGACCTATCTTAACAGCCAAACTTTTGCGTTTTTCATACAAATCTTTAAAAATTGAAAGTCTTTTTGTTGGCATTTACATGGCTGTTGGATGAAGCGATATATATTTTTTTGGTTCATTTATTGTCGATTCAATATACATCGCCTTTAATGGGGCGGCGGAATACTTATAAATCTTTGCAACAAGTATTATAAAGGAAATATGCCCAGAATAGTAATTGCGATCGGCGGGAATGCAATATTGAACCCGGCAGAAGGGAACCCGATAGAGCAGCAGAGAATGATAGATCAGACGTGCAGGGAAATCGCACAGATAGTCCAGAATGGATATGAAGTTGTTCTGTCACACGGCAATGGTCCCCAGATAGGGAACATCCTTGCAATGCAGGAAGAGTGCGGAACTGTTCAGCCCCAACCCCTTGATGTATGCGGGGCACAGACGCAGGGGATGCTTGGCTATCTGCTCCAGCAGTCACTTGATAACAGATTGAAAGAGCAGGGCATCAGGAAGCAGGTCGTGACAATAGTGACCCGGGTGATAGTGGATAGCTCGACCCAAAAGCCTACAAAACCCATAGGTATCTATTATCCTGAATTCAAAGCGCGAAAAATGATAAAAAGAGGAGTGACGATGATAAAGGATAAAAAAGGCTATCGCAGGGTGGTATCCTCGCCTGTGCCCTTGCAGATTGTAGAAGAAGCTGTAATAAAAGACCTTGTCTCGAAAGGCGTTATAGTAATAGCAGGCGGCGGCGGTGGTATTCCTGTTATCCAGACGGATAGTTCACTCAGCGGCGTTGAGGCTGTGATCGATAAAGACCTGACAGGCAGCGTGCTTGCCTTAGCTGTAGGGGCTGAGTTTTTACTTATTCTTACTGATGTTGAAAAAGCCTTCCTGAACTACGGAAAAGAAAACCAGAAAGCACTCGATGAAATAACAATTTCTGAGGCAGAGCGATATATAGAAGAAGGACATTTCGGAAAAGGCAGTATGGAACCAAAGGTACTTGCTGCTCTCGGATTTGTGAAAGCTGGAGGCAGAGCTGCGATTATTTCGAGCCTTGATAAAGCCCTGCCCGCGCTTGGTGGTGAAACAGGCACAAGAGTTGTGGCGTGACTACTTTTTTCTTGTTGATATGACCTTATTGAGGTCAGCTACAAGTGCATCTACATTGATGCCATGCGCCATCGCGCCTTCTTCTATGTTTTCGAACGCAGATACATGGCATCCAACACAGTGCAGCCCGTGTCTCATAAATACCATCATGGTCTCTGGATACTGGTCGACTACCTCTTCTATTGTCATTTCTTTTGTTATGGTCATATTTACTCCTTATTATTCGTATATTCACGAACATTAATAAAGCTTTCTAATGTTTGCTGTATGTTATTACTTCCATATCAGCATCCACAAGATAATCAAAGTCGATCAATTTATCCCAGCCTGCTTTCTGGAAAACCCCGCCTACGCAGGCTCCAAGGATTTTCCTGTCTGGATACCCGTCTGTGATTTCATCTATCAACTTTTTCAAGCGATGGACATCGATTTCCATTTTTGGCATTGCAAGTCCTCCAAGAAGCACGACCGTATCTGAAGACGGATCTGTTCTTCTGCCAAGCTGCATCCCATATTCTGTCATTTCGATTTTTGCTGCCATATCTTTCCTGAGATTCGGTATAAATACCATCTCCTGCCCAGCATCACGTAAGACATAACCCAACAGTTCCGCGAAAGGATTACACCAGCCAGGGCAACCGATAAATGTTATCTTATCCCTTCGGCGCGCAAGCTTTCTAAATGCCATGAGCATACCGCTGATGCCTTCTGTTTTATCTATCTGTTTCATTGAATCACACGGTGTGATTGTTGAAAGTGGGATATAAGATTTTATGTTAGCATCAGATATACAACAGAACCGTGAAGCATAAGATTGATATAAAGCTCATTCAAACAGAGCATGATTTTGAAACATGAAACCCCATCTTCTCCTGATTGCTATAGTTTCAGTTCTCGCAGCAGGGTGCATTATTCCCCAGGTCCAGACAGGAAATCCAGCTGAATATGAACTTCCAGGTATTAATAATACTACGATTTTTTACCTGACCAGCTCATCAGTGCAGGTAGTGGAGAATGTTATCAACGCCACCTCTGTCAGCTTTATCCTTGGAGAAAATGAAATGAATTTCAGGAAGCCTGTTGCTGTTGATTATTCAGGAAATAACGTTACGTTCAATATCTCAAAAGAGACCATATTTGGAAGAAGTTATGTACGTTTTAACTTTAATTCCCCATTTTCGGGATTTGTTGCTTTCACTCAATCTGATGGTCAGGATTTCACACGCCAACTTACAAAGAACGGGAGCGTTCGTGTTGTTCTGCCTGTGAATTTTACTACAGGTTCGAGGTTTCTGGGCATAACTGAGCCGCAGCCTGATGAGATCACAACAGATTCACTTGGAAGAGAGGTGCTCATCTGGAAAAATCCGTATCCTGAATACGAAAGAATATCAGTGAAGTATTATCATAAAAGTGCTCAAACTGCACTGCTCTATATGTTCTTTTTCCTTTTCACAGTCGCACTTGCGCTCTGGGGCTACTATCGTCTGAGCATGAGAGCATTGAAGAGAAAAAGAGAGATGATGGAAAAAGGTATGAGATGAGTGAGAATCGAGTGGAATCTTTACAGCAAACCTCATATGGTGGAAAGATAACGGGAAGTGCGACGCTGCGAAGCGTGGTGCGGAATTCCCAAGTATCGTAAACCACAGCCCTGAACAGCAAGTTAACCAGAAGTGGCCTTATCGCAATGTGACGCCCCCAGTCACGGCGGAAACTTGAGCAGAGTAATGAGCGATGGGGTGGTCATGGCAGGGATGGTTTAGAATGCTCTCCTGTGCGACCGAGGGAGACCTCTATTTGAGAGTGATATCCCCAACAAAGTAAACAAATAAAGTTGTAAAGTTAACTGAGACGAAAATAAATTACATCATTCGTTACAAAACCAAAAACGATGAGAGTGAAAGCCAATTTGAGGTGTTTCTTATAAAGAACGGTATAAACCATATTAAGGCAAAGGTCAAGCATCCGCAGACTAATGGAAATAATGAATGTTTAAATATACCACCTTAACTAACTGTCCACTCGAAGGGGCGCAGTCCAGTCTGTGGTATTATCTAAACACAAAGTCCTTGATAGCAGGGTCGTAGATGGTGCGAGTTATTGTGACAGGAAGGCGTTCATGCAAATTAAGCAAAAAGGAACTTTTTTATTGCTGTGCCTGTATTCTTTAAGAGTTCGAAAGCCATCTCCTGCGACGACCATGAGCCAAGCCCACAATCAGGACCTGCATATTTTATCCGGCTGCCGAATATATTATATGCTTTTTCAAGCCGCTTTTCTATGAGTTCCGGGGTTTCCATATCTTTAGTTATCTCTGAAAGCTTTGAAGGCTCTTTCCAGACGTTAATACCGTATTTCTCATTAAGCACAGAAGCCATGTTGAAAATATCCGTGCGTGCAACCCCGACCCTGAGGAATTTATCATATTCCTCAAGGTCTTTTTTATCTATAAGGTCAAGATATGAGGGGTTGGCTGCTGATTCCACACCAATGATGCCTATGGACTGTACGCCGCATATCAGTTTATAGTGGAGAGGTGAGTGAAGATGGATCTGTGTGTCGATTTTATTAGAAAAAGCTGTTTTTGAGGCTTTTGTCAGTGCATTTATCAGGTCGCTGTCGCTGAACATGATCTGCGGATTTATGCCAATGCTGGGCTCATCGATTGAGACCGTAGAAATCCTGATGTGTCTTGCATTGTCTATTGAATTACTTATGAACCTGTCGATGCTGGTCGCAAAGGCATCGAGTATATCTGTATATGCTGTGCTTCCGAACTGTTTCAGATATAACTCTATCGGACCTGTGACGCATATTCTCACGTTTAGTTTCCTGCCGTTCTTCGTATAATACTCGCTGCCTACGTCCTCTATTGCTTCAAGCTCTATTATTCTTGCTTTTTCTTTGCGCACGAGCAGGGGCTCTTCTGTACAGGCGTCATCATTGATTGTCCTGAGGAACTGCTGGTTCATATCCTGGAACTGGGGATATGTGGGCACGTCCACCCCAGCTTCGATCTTCTGGCGCATTGCGTCTCTCAGGATATCGAACAATGCTGGGTCGCTGCTTTTCACAGCATGGGTTATCCAATCTTTAGTTACACCTTCTGGCAGGGGATAGCTTCCAATATCATCGAACAAGATCATACAGCTTTTGATTGTTTTATGTTGTTTTATAGCTGTTGTTATAGAAAAACTATTAATACAGATTAGAATATTTAGAGAATACCCTTATCGGTTTGCGCCGGTAGTGTAGCGGTTATCACTGAGCGTTGCCAACGCTCAAACTCGGGTTCGAGTCCCGACCGGCGCATTATAATCTCGTTTTGAGTTCATCTGCAGTGTACTTAAGTATCACAACCCTGCTTCTCCCACGTGTGCCTTTACCTGTAAAATCAGCCTCAATGAGCTTAAGAGAGCCAAGCTTATTCAACAGCTCGTAGAAGCGTGTGTAACCAAGACCTGTCTTTGCATGGAATTTTTCATAAAGTTTTCCAGAGTTCGACTGCTGTGAATCCACTATCAATCCAAGCAGAGCCTTCTCGTCCTTTTTCAATGCTCGTATCATATAGGAGAGATGCACAAGCCGTGATTTCTCATATGCTGATTCCACATCTTCAGGCGATATCGCCCTGCCTGCCCGCTTCTCAGCATTAAGACAGGCGCGTTTTAAGAGATCTATCCCGACACGTAAATCCCCGAGCACAAACGTATGCTCTGCAATAATTTCAAGAACCCTGTCTTCCAGAACATCGGGATAAAATCCAAGTTTTGCACGGTTTGATAATATATCCGTTATTTCTTCCTTAGAATACTGCGGGAACTTAATCTCTTCAGGCAGAAATACGGATTCCACTTTTGGGTCAAGTATATGCGGCACGCCTGTATCGCTCAGTACAGCGATAACACTCACACGCGTTCCAGGATGCATCTCATGTGCCCGCAGAAGGGAATAGAGCACTTCGTTGACCTCATTCTCATAGAACAGGTAATTCATGTCATCAAGTGCAACAATGAGCACTTTTTCATGCTCTACGAGGTGCTTTGCCACTTCAGTGAAAATCTTTTTGAAAGAAACTCCTGTGGGGGGAGGGGCATATCCTGTCAATTTTTTGAAGACCTGGGAAAAAACTGTGTATCTTGTCGAATTCATCTGGCAGTTCACAAGCACAGGAACGATCACAGGTGCATGCTCCTCTATTTCTTCAAAAATTTTAAGTATAGCCGTGGTCTTGCCAGTGCCTGGTGCACCAATGCACAGGCAGTTCAGAGGTCGTGAACCGCACAGAGCAGGGCGTATGCCATACATCAGTGCCTGCAACTGGGTATCTCTATGAAGAAAATGCTCAGGGATATGGTCAAGCTCAAAAAGTTCGCTGTCTTTGAACAGCGTCTGGTCCCATGATAACATATCCTTCATCAACGATACTTTCACTTAACTATAGATAAGCTTTCCCGCTGCGGCGTTGCAGGGATTGACCGCCTTATGAATGGATAGCAGAAAATCTTATTACTAATAACAATACCTTCGCCACACTGGATATCAATAAGGCTATATCAATAAGATAAGATGAACTCTGGGATATATAGTACGTTCTTTCGATATATCCCAGGACTTATATGTTCGATATCAATGTACATCTTGAA
>JAWOKW010000237.1:0-7403 GCA_033854095.1 Candidatus Methanoperedens sp.
CAGAATTACAAGCCAATTTCTTCTTTGTAAAAAACCTTACCATATTTCCCAGATATACGCTTACCAGCAATACCAGCGTCCGCCATTTCAACCGCCATTAGGAAAGAACGCCTACACCTGTTATGAACGTTATGCAATACCATTTTTTCAACTTCGAATGCGTTTTTACCCTATAATATAGGGCATCCAACCAATGCCGTAATTAGTTATACTATGCCATAAATATTTTGCTATATTTTGAGACCGTTACATTGCATGTTGGTGCAATTAAGATAATTCGATGAAAGAAACCGATGTAATAAACATCTATGATATATGGAACGAGGAGACATAGAACCTCAGACCATGATCCCTCATACCCCGCCCGTGCAGGGATCAGCAGGTATTTTCTTTTTTCTATTTCTTCAATCCTTCCCTTTTTCTTTAGATGGAATAATTTTGTAAAAAGGCTTAATATCCACAATGCATCTCCAAAAAGAGATCGGAAGAAAAAACAATGATTAAAGCAATCGATCATATCGGCATCATGACAAGTGACTTGCAGAAATCGGCAAAGTTCTATACCGATGTTCTTGGCTTTTCCATTGCAGTGAAGATGGAGATGGCAGAAGTGGGATTATCTGTGGTTTTTGTAGAAAAAGCCGGGAGTAAAATAGAACTCATGGAATACAGAGGCAAGAATGCACCAAAGCGTTCAAAAGGAGTTGAAATTGCGATAGGAGGGCGTTCAATTCCGATAAATGACCACATCACTTTTTCTGTGGACAATATCGAGGACACGGTAACTGAATTTAAAGAAAAAGGGGTTGTATTTAACTCGGAGCCGATGGAATTGGAAGGTGGAGTGAAACTTGCATCCTTTAAAGACCCTGATGGGATGCTGATTGAACTCATAGAACACCCCTGATAATATATCAAGTTTGGAAATACTAAAAAATTCGAGCAATATAGCCCAAGCGGGAATATTGCCTTCAAAGTTTCACATTTGATTTAAGCCCTAACTAACTTCTTGATGTCAAAAAGCGATATGTGATACTCATTAGATACATCAAGTTCTGCTTTTGTTAAGGCGTCGTGCTCATCTGTACCGCTACGCATGATTGCATTCTTTTTCTTTGAGACAGCGGATAGTACTTCGAATATATCCATTGTTACTCGCCTCCTTTGTATCATATGCTATTTCTATAAATATAAAAGTATTTGAGAATCAATAATAATGAAAATTTTTAATTATGATAGAACGTCACAGAAGTACGCAATAGCATCGCGCATGAATACAGTAATGCCTAATCGATGCCTGTCATAATATACAGCGAAATCCTTATATCATCGAACACATAATCCCTTATAAGTGGGGAAAATCTTATGAAAATGAACCCTGTCGTACATTTTGAAATGCCGGCAAAAGATAAGAGCCGCATGAGGAAGTTCTATGAGACTGCCTTCGGCTGGCAGACGGAACAGTACTGATGATATCCCTGGTGTCGAACCAAGAGGAATAAAGTTAAGGAGAAACGATTATGAGAAAACTTATTGTAAGCACATTTGTAACGCTTGACGGCGTTATGCAGGCACCCGGCGGACCGGAGGAAGATCCAACTGGCGGTTTTACCTATGGCGGATGGTCGTTCAATTACTGGGACGACATGATGAGGCAGGTCATGGGCGAATTTATGGCAAAGCCGTTCGAGTTGTTATTGGGCAGGAAGACATATGAAATCTTTGCAGCGTACTGGCCATACATTAAAGATGACCCGTTTGCCGATAAATTGAACAGCGTCAAGAAGTATGTTATCTCCGGAGCGCTTGATGAGGTGAACTGGAATAATTCCACACTGATAACAGAAAACGTGGAGCAGGCAATCAGAAATCTCAAGGAACAAAAAGGGCCCGATATCCAGGTGCACGGCAGCAGCAATCTTATTCAAACGCTGCTTGAATACAATCTTATCGATGAATTCCGGTTATGGATTTTTCCTGTTACGATTGGGAAGGGAAAAAGGCTATTCGGCGAAGGAACACAACCTGCCGGTCTCAAGCTTATCGATAGCAAAACTTCTACAACCGGTGTCATCATCGCTATCTATGAACCCGCCGGGGAACTCAGGACTGGATCGTTTGCGCCTGAGGAGTAAAATTATGGCAGCTGTCAAGCATTGGGATAGGCTCACAGAGGGCGGCTATCCGAAAGCCCAGCAGTGCGGCTGGCTTCAAGACAAATACGGTTTTTCCTGGCAAATTATTCCCGTCTCCCTGCCGCATTTGCTCAATGACCCTGATAGAGAGAAAGCCGATCGCGTAATGCAGGCGATGCTCAAGATGAAAAAGAAAGATGTTCGAACTATTCTTGAAAATTCCACAGGTTTTACTACCTTCTTTATCGCAGGAAGCCATGCGTGCTTAAAATTTATTTTTTCTTCTGCGCTGAAAGAAATCCTCATCCTTTCACCGTGTTAACTGCATGTTTTATCTCCTTTTCATCCACTCTGCCTTTAGCTTTCCTTTTTTCCTCTGATGTCAGATCGAATAAATCAATGCCAATAAAATCATTGAACTTTGACAGGCGGGGATGCGGGAATAAAGCTTTTCATAGCGTTCCTTCAATATATTTACTACATATATCGGAGGATCATAATCTATTGGGCTTATCTTCTGGCGTGCGGCAGTAAAGGCTCCGATTTTGAAATATTCTGCACTTAACAGAAGCAGGTCGCGCATGCTTTCATAGAGAGGAAATTCTGGATCAAGCGCCACCCTGCTTCGCCCATGTACTATTTCCTTTAAAACACCCAGAGCGATCAATTCTTCAACCTGCTCGTATGTGCTTTTCAGACCTGAACTGGTTATAACAGCAAGCTTTAAAAGGCATCCCTCGCTAGGGCCCTATATTCCCTCTTATTGTTTGTACGATCACTGTTTTTAATCCTGTGCTGTTTAAAATCTCTTTCACTTCTTTCATTTCCTGCTCGCCCGGCAAAGCCATATATCTTCTAAATGCCTTCCTGTAGTCAAGCACACATACCTGTACGTCTTCGCTCATATCTGCTATTCTCAACCCCGTATCGTAGATTTCTTCTTTTGAAACAAGTGCTTTATTGTAAGGGATTCCAATGCCTGTGAAAACTTCTGGATGGTTTTCAATCATATATTTTGCAGAAAACCACTCATTCTCAAGATATGTTTTTGCAAGTTTTCCACAAGTACCTGTTATTTTTTCGAATGTATCCAGACGCAGTGACTTTATATCTATACCGATATCAGTCATGCCTGCAAGGATAAGTTCATCAAGATAATCCTTTGTAAATATGGAGGCATTGGTATCTACATGAATCCTTGCCTTTTCATCTTTATTCAGTTTCTTAAGATGTCTTATTGCACCTGTCAGCCATTCCCTGTTCAAGGTACATTCTCCACCTGAAAATGCCATTCTATTGACCTTATACATCAGGCGCACGCCTGTGAGCACGGAAGCAGCATTCTCCGGAGAAATTGGTATTCCTCCTGTGAACGCCATCACATGATTCTGGCACTGAGGACATCGAAAATTGCACCCGTGAGTAAAGCATGCTACTTCTATGTATGAAGAATAGTTTTTCAAATAATAGGGCGTTCCAACGCCTCCTACTACATGCGGTATAAAACCAGTGACAACTCTTAAAGGTTCTTTTGCAGAACTGAGTTTCATCCCATTTTTTATTTCAGTGGTGCAGGAAGGCACAGTGATTCCATCAGCAGAAACTGCACAGCAGTAGCAGCCGCCCACGTTGCAGGGCGAATATAAGCCATCTGGCATATCTGAGAATCTTATTCCAGCATATTCTAATGCCTCTTTTATCGTTATCCTCTCAGGAGCTTCAAGAACTCTGTTGTTGAACTCGAATTTTATAATATTTCTTTGTTTCTTATCCTCAACCATTTCTATGGCTTCTCCTGAGCATGCAAGCGCACATGCTCCGCAGCCTATACAGTTCTCTGATAAAAGCCCGGCAGGACATGCTACGTTGTTTATGCATACACCGCAGAAACAGCATTTTTCTGGATTCTTCTTAGCAATATACATGTATACTTTATAGATTGCGAAGGCGGCTTATATCCTTCACCCTCTTCGTTCAGGAGCAGTGACCGAACCGAGACTGTATCTATGAACCATCAGGTTCATGATTAGTTTCACCCCGCTCTCTAAAAGCTTTTAAACTATGGGTGTCTTTTTGACACAAAGGAACGCAGGCAAAATTACCCATTAACATGAATGAAACGCTTCTGCAATACGACAAAGGCACGATAACAGTGCGAGGAATAAAGCCGCCAAATACTGTTTATGATGAGCGCACAGGTTGTTATCGCGGCTCTGCGATGTATTACCAGCCGATAAAAGAATACCTGGATAATTCCAATATACCTTACAGCGATGATGCACTGCATCTCATTCCCTGTCCTGAACTGAACTTTTCAGATTCTGATGTCTTGCTGCGCTACTATCAGAAAGAAGCCATAAATGCCTGGGTAAGTGCGGGCTTGCGAGGTACTATTGTTCTTCCAACAGGCGCTGGAAAAACAATTCTCGGCATTTTTGCCATATGATATCAAAACTGAGGCAGGCATAGTTGGCGGTGGTGAAAGAGAAATCAAGCCGATAACTGTTATAACCTACGATTCATGTTACCTTATGGCATCAGAAATAGGCAACATGTTCAAACTTGTGATATTTGATGAAGTGCACCATCTTGGCAGAGAAGGCTATGCTACAATGGCTGAAATGCTTGCATGTCCTTACCGTCTGGGTCTTACAGCCACGTATGAAAGGAATGATGGTCGGCATGCTGTGGTAGATAGATTGGTCGGCGGCAAAGTGTATGAGGTGGCAGTAGAGGAATTGGAAGGCACTTATCTGGCTGAGTACGACTACAAGCTCATAAAATTAGACATGGCTCAAGATGAAAAGAAAAATTACGATTTGTATTACGACAGGTACAGAAAACTCGCTTCTGAACTCAAACTGAATGGAGCAGAAGGTTTTCAAAAGATGATCATGCTCAGCACAAGCGATGCAAGAGCGCGTGAAGCGCTTGTGTGCAGGAATAAAGCAAGAGATATCGCTTTTAACTCTGAAGCAAAGCTTGCTGCGCTTGAATCGCTGCTACGTGAGCATAAATACGACCGCATAATCATATTCACAGAGCATAACAAGCTTGTTCATAAAATAAGTAGGACGCTTTTAACTTATTGGGGTCAACTAATCATGAACCTCCTGAGGTTCACAGATACTGTATGAAAAATTTCGTTTTTTCATACGAAGGGGTAGAGAAGTCCCCTTCCGAAAGGGAGGGGATGAATCGTACCCCTTGCGATAAGAACGATATGATACCACAGAAAAGTTGATATGGTTATGAAACAATACAGTGAACTATGTAATACAAACCTGACAAGGGATCACATTCAGTATATGCATTGCAATATCACTTCGTTCAGGTTGTCAAGTACAGGAGGAAAGTGATGGATAACGAAAAGATAGTAGACCTCCTGAAACAGAAAATACATAAGATAAGTGATACTTTTCAAGTAGATGTGCTTGATATTGGATGCGATGTAGATCATTTCCACATGATATTCAAAGCAAAGCCAACACTCGAAATACCAAAATACCTGAACGCATTGAAAACCATAACCTCCAGAGAGATACGAAGGAACTTTCCAGAAGTCAGGGAACTGGTCAAAGATGATACACTGTGGTCTCCATCATACTTTCTCGCCACAACAGGACAGGTCACACTTGACCAGTTGAAGAAATATGTAGAGATGCAGGGATCATGAAAAAAGCATATTCATTCAGGATATACCCGAACAAGAATCAGGAAGTCAAGCTGAACAGGACACTTGCCACATGCAGAAAGCTCTCAGGTATTGCAGGATGTGCTGAGACGACTTGATAAAGGATTCAATAAATTCTTTAGAGGAGCTGGATTCCCAAGATTCAAAGGACGAAATAGATATCACAGTTTCACGTATTCACAAAAGGGTTTTGAAATCAACGAAGGAAAGATCAAGACATGCACTATCAAGAAAGACATTGATCAATGGTATGCCATGATCACATTGAAATAGAAAGGGAAATCAAGAAAGTCCCTGTAGAATCGAAGATAGGTATTGATGTTGGACTCACATCACTGCTCACACTCAGCAATGGGGAACAGATTGAACCTCCGAAGTTCCTGAGAACATCTGAAGAGAAGCTTATCTGGGAACAGAGAAGGCTATCCAGAAAGAACGTAGGTTCAAAGAACAGGAGCAAACAGAGAATCAAAGTAGCTAAAGTTCACAGGAAAGTCAGGAATCAGAGAAAGGATTTTGATCATAAGACTGCAAGAAATTTAGTCAATACATAAGACAGGATAGTGTTTGAGAAACTTCATATCCAGAACAAAATCAGTTGGACAGGTCAATCCCAATGGAACGTCTCAAACATGCATTTGTGGATATCGAGTACCTAAAAACCTGTCAACGAGAATACATAACTGTCCTGAATGTGGTCTTGTCATTGGGAGAGATCACATTGCAGCGATACTGATTGAGAAAAGAGATTCTGTAGGTACGGACTGTACCGAATTTACGCCTGTAGAGATT
Organism: Candidatus Methanoperedens sp.; assembly: GCA_033854095.1. Lineage (GTDB taxonomy): Archaea > Halobacteriota > Methanosarcinia > Methanosarcinales > Methanoperedenaceae > Methanoperedens. Next base: position 6,622 of record JAWOKW010000237.1, read on the forward strand.
GAGCCTCTACTATGAAAATAGCAAGTTTGGTCGAAGAGCCAGGAAGCCCCTCCCGAAAGGGAGGGGAGGATGTCACGAAATCTGTCTTGTAGAGCATGTTATATAACCCGATTTACCAATATCTGCTTATGCCCGTGGAAACAAAGGAGATTTCAGTTACAGGGAAAGAAGACTGCGGAATTATCGACATTACTGAAAAGGTTTCAGATGCGGTCAAAAATTCAAATATAAAAAATGGATCAGTCACAATCTTCTGCATCGGCTCAACAGGAGCAATCACAACAATGGAATTTGAGCCGAATCTTTCAAAAGACATCTCCGAAGTTCTCGATAAAATAATTCCGCTGGATAGGGATTATCACCATCACAAAACATGGGGAGATTACAATGGAGGTTCACATTTAAGAGCAATGCTCTTTGGATCGAGCCTTACAGTTCCTTTTGTTGAAAAACAATTGACTCTTGGAACATGGCAGCAAATTGTCTATATAAACTTTGACAGAATCGAAAAAACAAGGAAAATCGTGCTGCAGATAATCGGAGAATCTTAGACCCTTTGAATATTTCTCATTCCTTATTCTGTAGGTTTCCATTGTTGGATTCAGAAATTGCACTAAAGATTTAAAAAGAGTCTTAAGTTGTAGGTCTCCATATATAATCCGTATATAATATTTTTATCCCTTCCTCTCCCTGCTCGCCTTCAGCATCAACTGCATCTCAGTGCGCGCCACCATCTCCCTCACAGCCTCCACAGCATCTATATTCGCAGAAATGCTCGTTAT
>JAWOKW010000238.1:0-6213 GCA_033854095.1 Candidatus Methanoperedens sp.
TAAGCTACTAAAAACTCTTCTTCAAGTGAAAGAAACTTAGAGGCGTAGAGTAATGCCGCCTGGATATCCTCTTTTGTAATGAAAGGATAATCATCTATTAACTTTTTGTCGGTGCAGCCATAGGCAAGTTTTTCTAAAATCAAATCCACAGGTAAACGGGTTCCTTTTATCACGGGTTTTCCAAACATAATTTCAGGTTTTCTTTCAATTCGGCTCAAAAGATTTTTCTCGTACATTTAATAAATCACCTCTAATGGAATAAATCTAAATTTCTCTTTTGTTACATTAGCAAGAAATTTTATCTCTTTCATTTTTGATGCACCCAGCGCCCGTCAGTCAACATTAGAATATGAATTTGTCTTAGAAGATAATATATCTAATGTGAGCAGCACGAAAGTAATACTTTCTGAGGTGAGGCTTTAAGTAGAATCCTAAGCATCATCTACCTATGGCAAATCTGGCTGATGTTCTGAAAGCTATAAAAGATTTAATCACTGTAACTGAAAAGGTCAGGGATAACACCGACAGGATAGTAAAGTTAGAAGAAGAAATACATGGTCTTAAAGAAGAATTCAGAGCCTTTCGTGAAGAATCACGTCTGGGAGATGCTGAACTCAGAGGAGAGATAAAGGATATAAGAGGAGACATTAAGGTAATCCTGAACAGGCTTGATATGAAAGATGAACTCGAATCATTAAAAATCCGGCTTGCTGAGCATATAGCAGCCAGCGAAAAAGCAAAGGCTTGAATGAGTTCATTCAGGGCCATGGCGCAGTGGGATAGAAGAAGGCTGTAAGCACTCGATTTCGCCCCCTTTCCTTTTTTTGGGCAAGCTTCCAGCGCACAGGATGGTGGGCGCTTTTATCTAATGGAAAGCAGGCGCTGCTTGTTTTTATTGCCTTTTTTCATGCCATTGGTGCTGACAGTGCCGATGTGGCTGCCGCATCGAGTACGTGCGGGGCGAGGCTTTAAGTAAAGTACTGAGCATCATGTGACTATGGCAATCGGGCTTGGCGATATATACGAGAAGCTAAAAGAGCTTGTTACTATCACAGATAAAGTAAGAGAAAACACTGAAGAAATTAAAGAATTAAAGAAAGAGATTGTAATTCTTAGAAAAGATATGGAAAAGGGCTTTAGCGATTCAAGGGAAGAATTCAGAGCTTTTCGTGAAGAATCACGCTTGAGCGATGCTGAACTCAGAGGAGATATGGAAAAGGGCTTTAGTGATGTGAGGGAGGAGTTCAGAATCTTCCGTGAAGAAACACGTTTGAACAATTCTGAAATAAAAGGAGATATCAAAGCGATTTTAACTCAGCTCAAAGCCGAGGAAAGAATAGACTCGCTGGAAGCGATGCTCAGGGAACATATAGCTACATGCGAAAAAGCAAAGGCTTGATTGAGTACATGCGGGGGCGAGGCTTTAAGTAAGATACTGAGCATCATGTGATATGGCAATCGGGCTTGGCGACATCTACGAGAAGCTAAAAGAACTTGTTACTGTCACAGATAAAGTAAGAGAAAACACTGAGCACATCGCTAAATTGGAAGAAAAAGTAGATAAACTGCGCATAGATATGGAAAAAGGCTTTAGCAATTCAAGGGAAGAATTCAGAGCTTTTCGTGAAGAAACGCGTTTGAGCAATGTTGAAATGAAAGGAGATATCAAAGCGATCTTAACACAGCTCAAAGCCGAAGAGAGAATAGACTCGCTGGAAGCAATGCTCAGGGAACATATAGCTACATGCGAAAAAGCAAAGGCTTGATTGAGTACGTGCGGGGGCGAGATTTTAAGTAGAATCCTGAGCATCATCTAACTATGGCAATCGGGCTTGGAGACATCTACGAAAAACTCAAGGAACTGATCACAATTACTGATAAGGTCAGAGAGAACACTGAAGATATAAAAAATATCAAAACCGAACTCATTGAACTAAAAATAGATATTCGCGATATAAAAAAGGACATTATTTCCCTAAAAACCGAACAAACTGAAATGAAAAATAATATTCATGCAATAAAAGATGCTACATTTGAGACGCGTTCAGATATCAAAACAATTCTGATTCAATTAAAGACAGAAGAGCGCATAGATTCGCTTGAATCAATGCTTAGAGAACACATAGGATTCTGTGAAAAAGCAAAAGCTTGATTGAGTACATGCGGGGGCGAGGCTTTAAGTAAGATACTGAGCATCCTGTAATTATGGCAATCGGGCTTGGTGGCATCTACGAAAAACTTAAGGGGAAGAGATACAGGCAAACATACTTAAACTAATGGACGGTCAGCAGCGCATTTTGGAGAGGCTTGAATGAGCACATGTTGGGCTGCGGCAGCGCAACGGGATGGAAGAAGGCTGTAAGCACTCAAATTGAAGCGTATGATACTGGGTGCGACCCCTGATTATATAGAGGGTAGAATATAACGTTGGGGAGTGTTCGCTCCCTTACAATACTTTGAGAATTTAACGTAGTATGTGCGAAAAATTCGCAACGCAGCGAAAGCTTTATGGTTTCAAGGCACAATATAATATTGAATAGTATTCACTCCTTTTTACCCCGATGGGGAAGTAGTTTCCCCTTCGAGGTTTTCCTTCACATTTTATAAAATTCAATAGCAGCGTTCGCTTTAATTGTAAATTTATGGGACATGGGGGCAGATAGAAGTTTCATAAACTTGGCTATTAAGAAAGAGACCAAGTAAGATTGTTGGAAAATCAGCAATTATATATTGAGGTTGAAGGATAAAAAAGTTTTGTTGTGTGTATTGTGTATGGGGGGTGTTTTTACTCTCCTTCGAATATGAGGAGTATTTTTACTATCCTCCAACCTCATATCTATGTTTGTTCTGACAATATATAAAGCTTTCTAAAATATTTATCATTGTTACTATGATTATCATGAGTAAAACGTATCTAATAGGAAGTTTTCTGAATTATATATGAAAATAGATTTTTCTAAAAATCGAAAGAATGCAGCAACGTGATGCTATCTACAATGCGCCAACTCCCAAAGATGAGTCCGAGATTACAAAGCTGCGCCGAGAAGTGCAGGAACTGAAAGCTGCACTCAGAACTATAGTGAATCGGGGATAAAAATGTATGAGATTTTTTTTTCTTTTTTTGAAAATAGTCAGCCTTTCGGGGACGCTTTAAATTGGCTACTCGCTTGCAGATACGGAAAGATTTATGAGAGTTAAAGTGTGTGTATTTATGGGAGTGGAAGAAAGTATGAATAAAGAATATAAGATATTGATTATAATAGCCATAAGTTTATATATTATAATTAACATAATATACAAATTGACTGAATATAAAATAGCACAAGAAAACTATACAGTAGATGAACAAACGCTACACGATACCATAAATGTTACACGATGCCATTTTCTCACCCATCTACCGATGCCTGCTCAGATTCCTTTTCTGAGCACGACCACCATGTTATACAATCTTTATAACCCTGATACTATTAAAAGCTGTCGAAAAATTGGGCTTTCATTCCTTAATCTCACTTTATCTTCTTCTGATTCGTATCTTCTGTAGTTCTATGGTCTGCATTTCATTAGGAAAATGTGCAACGACTATCCCAAAATGGTCGCCGAGTGGAAATCGCAGAATATTACCGAAATCCCTATCTCCTGTAAGAATCACTGCCTTTTCTTTTTGCGCAAATTCGTAAATTTCTTCATCTGCTGTTCCACGAAGCCCATAGTCCCTAATGTCTTTAACATCATATCCTTGTTCTTTAAGAATCTTTCCTGTCGAGCGAGGCATATCCTAGGCATATCCTCATCGATCACAAATTTTGGCATCTTATGCGATTACTTTAATCTTTTCACTAGATAAGGCTTTAGCGGCGTAGTTAAGGACAGCAAATATATCTTCATAAGTAATTTCGTATTCTTCTATAACTTCTTTATAAGTCATTCCTCCTGCAAGTTTACCTAGTACGAGGTCAACAGGGATACGTGTCCCACTGATCACTGGTTTGCCAAAGCGTATTTTCTCATCTACACTAATTCTTGGTGCTATTTCCATGATATTTGATTTGATCTTTAGTTTATATATTACTTTCTACAGATTCGCCTTTATAAATTGCGGAGTTAAGGTTAACAAATTAAATTTAATCGTGCATTTCTCATGATAACACAATTTCAGCTATCGAAGCACGCTTCATTAGCACCAGGTCACCTGCATCCGCGGGCATTCCGTTGCTGTTCAGGTCATACTTGAAATCTGGTGTGATTTCAGCTATCGAAGCACGCTTCATCAGCACCAGGTCACCTGCATCTGCAGGATAACCATTGTTGTTCAGGTCGCCTTTTAGCCAGAGAATCACATTTACTATTGCATTTCCATCCATAACTATACCTGTTGAACTTGCAAAAAATGCCAGCTTTGAGGCATTTACATAATAACTGCCTGCTGCTATGTCTGTGAAGTTGTAGAACCCGGAAGCGTCCGTAGTGGTCGAAGCCACTACGCCGCTTGAGTTGGCAAGGTTAACAATAACACCTTGTATCCCTGTTGCGTTGTTGCTATAAATGATAGTTCCTGTGATGGTATGAGCAGAAGTGTCTGGATTGTATGCGGGATAATTGATAGGATAGAACCTCAATATATCGTTATCAGCGACCCGGAATTTCAGATTACCTGCGATGGTTATGGTTGAATTTTTCGAAAGAACTATGGGAATATCATCGTTCTGGAGTTGTATTGTTCCAGTAGCTGAACCATCGTTCATGACCTTGAGTACGCCGAAATTCGCGCCTGCATTGATCACTTTAACATCTGGCGACACAGCCCATGTATATCTGAACTGCGCTATACCATCACTGCCATCGGACACACTGTCAACATACGTTACGAACAGCGGCACGTCTGATTCTCCTGCAATGCTCCCTTCAATATAGGTATAGACCTGACCTTCAGCAACGGTCTTGGTACCTTTAGAGACATTGTCCTTAAACAGCTCAAACACTGCCTGTGTCGACGTGGTGCTCTGCAGCTTCAGCGTCCAGTTATCTCCTATGTTCCATGATTCGCCCACGTTCAGCGTCTTTTTATCAGATGATGATGTGCCCTGCTCTATTATTAACCTGGCAAGCTTGTTGGGTTTGCCGTTCAGAGCCACATACGGCTCACCGAACCAGCCGAGTTTGGCATAGTATATCCCCTGCTGACCCGTTGCCTTGCTTCCATCTGCTAAGAGACCGCGATCAACAAAGTTTGTATTATTTACTTCATTTGCCTTGTACTGCACAAGCCGCTTTGTTGTATTATAGAACAGAGTCTTTTGATCGATATTTCTTATATTATTCGTGCCAGGATTGGATAGTGTTTGATTCATGTCTGGTGAAATAGTCATGACTTCACCCAGCAGACCATTCTTTAAGTCATACCAGAAGCCTGCAAAGTTATACGCATCCCAGCCAGTCTGACCCTGGAAATTATGTGGGAAATGTGGCGGTGCTCCTTTTGCTCCTGCTGCGTCATATACCTCACCTCTTGCTTCATATATGCTTGTGTTTGTTTCCATAAACACTGGATAGAATCTGAGCGTTGTGTTGTCAGCAACCCTGAACTTCAGGTTGCCAGCGATGTCGTTTATCGAATCCTGCGACAGGCTCACTGTGGTATCATCATTCTGGAGCATTATTGTTCCAGTACCTGAACCATCGTTCATGACCTTCAATACACCGTATTTATTAGAGGTCCTGACTTCGGTAACAGATGTTGATATCGCCCATGTATATCTTAACTGCACCATGTCGCCTGTAGCACCAGCGAACACGCTGTCAACATATGTTACGAACAGCGGTACATCAGATTCGCCTGCGATGACATATTCCACATATGTATAGACCTGACCCTGCGCTATAATCTTAATATCTTTCTGAACGCTGTCCTTGCTGAGCACAAGCACTGCCTTTCCTGAAGTAGCATTTATTTTCTCTGCTGTCAATGTCCAGCCGTCCCCGATGTTCCATGTTTCGCCTGCGCTCAGGGTCTTTTTCTCAGATGGAGATGTGCCCTGCTCTATCACTAATTTTGCCAGTTTGTTGGCTTTGCCATTCAGAGCCACATACGGTTCACCGAACCAGCCGAGTTTGCCATAGTGTGTTCCCTGCTGACCTGATGCCTTGTATCCGTCTGCCAAGAGACCGCGATCGACAAACAACGAAGGATTTGCTTCATTGAGCTTGTACTGC
>JAWOKW010000239.1:0-4729 GCA_033854095.1 Candidatus Methanoperedens sp.
CCGCCTCCATGACCCTCCTCGGAGCGTAGAGATAAGCGGTGAGGAGTTCATGCCTTATTATTGGAATAACCCTGGATACAGTCTGTCCTTAGATGACAAATTCGCTCTAAAAGCTTCAAATCTGAAAGATTTCTCTACATATATCTCTTTTTTCGGTAAAAATGTTAAAGCCTGGATAAAAAAAGCTGAAAGTGAAGAAGAAATCACACTCGTGACATCAAAGATAGAACCTGAGAGGGAAGAATGGAAGCCCTTGAGCAAAGAGGAAAGCGAGATTTTCAGCAATGCCATTAAAAGCAAGAGCTACGTTTGCCCTATTTGCAAAAAAAATCATCCATATACTGCGCTGAGATGTTATGATGATAGCTCTATCCTGGGCAGACCTGTTTATTCCTCGCTTGGAAACAGAAGAGGTTTTGTTCTTTTTAAAGAAACGCAAAATGAAATTCTTTTCAGGATGCACACACTTAATGTCATCAAAATCGGAAATGAAAAAGTAGCGATTGCAGCTGGAACTAAGGCAAAAATTTACGAATATGCTTCGAAAGAAAGTAAATGGGTTGAAAAAGAAAAACTAAAGCTTTATCAACCCATAGAAAATAACCAATATATTGCGATGGTATGAGTATGAAGGTTCTTACTGATAAAACCGGTTTTCCGCTGGTAACAATGGAAGAATTAGGCACTTTTCATATACTACCCATCACCAAATTCCAGTTTGAGATGTTCATATCTGAAACAAACAGATATGGAGATAACTGGTATAGTTCGATTCTAAAGCTCAACCCTCGAATTTCTTATAAATACTTTGATGAAAAGAACTATGAACGAATTTTCACGACTGGTGTTCTGCCCGAAGAAGCTCTTGATTTTGCCAGATGGCTTGGAGAAGGCTTTGATTTGCCTACAATCGATGAGTGGAGGGGTTTTTATCGCTTGCTTAAAGGAGATATACGTTTTGAGTCGCTCACTTCGAATTCAAATATATCTGCCCGTGCATTCACAGAGTTGCAAAAACTCAAAATGTTTTTAAGTACACCTTTAAAATTCACACTTATGAAGGATGGACTTGTAGAATGGGTAAGAAGGAATGACAAATACGTAGGTCTTGGTTCACCCCGCAATTCTTTTCATCCAAACGCATGGAACCCTTTAACTGATGAGGTAAGAGTAATTAACATAACTGAGAGATTATTTTATTTCGGCTTCAGATTAATAAGAAGGTAGGAAGATAAATGCAGATTAAAGCAGGACAGCATATTTACGGGAACGTTGAGAAAGAATTCTCTCCATCAAAAATGGGGGGCTTTCAAACGCTATTTTATACCAGCACTTTCATAAGTGAGGAGGAAAGTGAGGAAATCGAGTCCAAACTCATATATTATCCTTCCGATACCACGCCCATTAAATTTTTATTTTTCAATATAAGATCTGGAAAATATGTTATATCACGCATTATCCCCCAGTTAAGTGCGGATAGATTTGGACGCACGGGGAGTTATTTAGCCCATAGTTTTATTTTCTCAAGAGAAGAACTTGCCAAGGTTAGCTTCAATCCTTTTATCATTATTGAATATCTTAACCATCAATTTATCAATACAGTAGAGGAGGCTTTAAAAAAAGGAGATTTTAAAGAAGCAAATATAGGTGAAATATATTTTGAGATATCCGATGAAAGCATAAAAGCTTCGGAAGCGATTATATATAAAGAAATCCAAAAATGGGATTCATCTGAACTCTTAAAACTTGCCCATTTTTCCTTCAATAATCAAAAGCTAAAAGAAAAAAAGACCTCGTTTGCTCTTTTTAGCACACCTGAAGATATAGAACGTGCTTTAAAAGTATTATTCTCTCTTACTCCTGATGCGCTCAGATTAAATTGCAGCTTCGATACTTACTTCTACGGCTGCAATCCTGTGGTTAATTATTTTCTGGCGGTTGGCTACCCTTCTTCACCAAATATATCTTCACAGTTCATCCTTGTTGATGCCGGTGAAAGAAAGATCATGACAGATACGCCATCAGCCGTGTCTCCGTATGAAAAATGGCTTTTTTATACAATTTCCGGCAAAAATCTCCTTGAGATACTGTCTTATAATTCCACTGCATTCGCACTGCAACATTTTTTATTAGACGAACCTTACGACAAAGAATTAATAAAAAAGGCACCTTTGCCGCTTATTACTAATTTTTTTGAAGTTAACTGGTCTCATGTAGTTGCCAAAACAGAAAAAAACCTGAAGAGAACAGCAGGCACTGATCTTACATCTCTGGTTTTGAACAAAATTATGTTACGCTATAAATCATGTCCTGAAAAATTATTTCCTCTCCTTTTGGACGGGTTTAACTTTGATGAAATTGCAGATGAGTTATATGATATTTTTATAAGCTTGAAATTAAAACAACTTAAATATCTCAAAAATAAGATAGAAAATCGAGAGCAAAATATACCAGAAGTATTTATTAAATCATTGGAACAAGCTTTGCTTTTAAAAAAATCTACAGAAGAATCCAAAGGAATTTTTAAAATTTTATCTGAAAAATTATTGAAAAGATGATATAACCTGATCCCCTAAAACAAACAGGTTTCATTTCGTCAATTAAATAATTGACGAAATGACCTGTGATTTATTTAATTCTTTCCATTTCTTCATACAGAAGTTCTTTTTCTCTCTTCAGCGCAGCTTCCTTGCGGGCTAGTGCCTTCATAGCTTCGGTAGGCTCAACTTCCACCATGATTCTGTTCTTCCTGTTCTGCCTGTATACCCAGAGTCCATATGCCAGGTATCCAGCGAATGCTATTGGAATGCCGAATACCACGCCTGCCACGAAGGACATGAAAGCTTCTGCTGGATAATAATACGCAGCTCCCGTCCCTGCTCCAGCGATCACAGCAGCCACGACATATTTGTGCCAGTTCTTCATACACTTTTTACCTCCAATTGGTATATATGTAATGTCAAAAGGAAAAAAACACCTGATATATCTTTGATAGAGAATATCAGAAGATAGCATCCAATGGCAGGTTATGGCATATGAATGGCAATGGCTGGCATTGCTATGTTTTTTATTTTAACCTTGAAACTCCCTGCCTTACTTTAAGGATCAGCTTTTCAGGCACAGCTTCGAGCAGTTCAGGGTCAAGGTAGACTGCCCGTACCCATGAGTTGATTGACCTCTCGTAGCTCCCGATGCTGTAATAGACCGACCCAATGCCGCGATAAGCCTCTGAAAGTCCAGGGTCGATTCTTAAAGCCTCTTCGAACTCTTTGAGCGCTTCCTTGTACATCCCCATATCTGCATAGACGCTCCCAAGATTGTTGCGGGCACAGGCGTAGTCAGGATTGAGGTGCAGTGCCTCCTCGAACTCCTTGCAAGCTTTATGTTTTTTCTCTTGCAGAGCATAGATATTGCCAAGGTTGTTGTGAGCCACTGCATAACCAGGATTAAGCCTCAGCGCTTCATGAAGCTCTTTTATCGCCTCTTCATACATGCCAGCTCTGGCATAGATATTGCCAAGGTTGCTGTGCGCTTCTATGTATGCTGGATTAAGCCTGAGCGCCTCTTCAAGCTCCGCAATTGCCTCCTCAAACCTATTCATCTTATCATAGGTAACAGCAAGGTTATTGTGCACTTCGATATAACCCGGATCAAGGCGCAACGCTTCTTTTAGTTCATCTATGGCTTCTTCATATCTACCTATCCTGTCATAGGTGATACCGAGATTATTATGGATATTATGGCTAAGACCAGTTCTGCCTGTTACATGGAAAAACGAGTAATACTCTGTTAAAAGTTTTGAAGTTTCGTTATCCAGTCCATCTGGATTTTTAAGATAATAATAATTTTCTTTCCTATCATACCGCTGCATGTCTATTTCCTGTATAGAGCCGATGCTGAAATCTACAAATATCGTCGAATCCTGGACGTCCAATAAAATAAAAACATGCGGACCTGAACTGGCTGCCTTTACTTCAGAAAACAGATTGCTTAAGAGGATATATCCAAGCTGGGTAATTGCAGCGCATGATGCGAGGAGTTCCTGTTCCTGTCTTTTTTCTTCATCAGGGATGCTGGCTTTATCCAGAACCACAAAGATATCTTCGTTACTGAGATTCAAACCATTGACAAGAAGCTTTATCAGCCGAGTAGGTGCGTCAGGGCGGTAATAGCCTTTGTTTTCAAGGAGAAGCATCATGTCCTTGAGTGAACTGATCAATCTGGTTTTATCATCCATCGCCCACCTGTTGAAATCTATCTCCCTGAATAACGTTTCAAGTTCATCAAGAATGGCATTTATATTCATCTCGTGATATCCCAGACATAGAAGCATGTCACGCATATCAGAAAAAGAATTCTTGTCTGGCATTTTTCAGTTTAATGAATTTGAGGGACAGCATGACATATTTCTGGGGTGGGTGGAGGGTGGAGGGTGTTTTAAGAAAAAGTTGGTCATGCTGTCATTCCTCACAATCGGTATGTAGTATCTCGTGGAATATAAATTGTATAACCCATTCTCAGATGATGAGAATGAAAGAAACAGTTATCTTTACTTTCAACTTTTATGGGGATTTTTGTTAATTAAATTATATGGTCGTGTGCCATGGGTGTTCGGTTAAGGAATTTTGTTGGCGTATTGCTTATATTTTTGGACAAAAACAGCTTTCCACATATTCTTAATTAAACTACTAAGTAAACACATGTTGCTGGTTTTGTCATCCAAATACTT
>JAWOKW010000240.1:0-2538 GCA_033854095.1 Candidatus Methanoperedens sp.
CTTTAGGATTTACGAGTGTGATGAATATCACAGATTATGGTCTTCTTGAAGACAATGGTGACAGGTGGATAAAAGTTACACAGAAATAGATAATAATAGAGTTGTTTTTATCTAGTAAATCTTTTTAAAAAATTTAGGGTTCTCTTCCAGGAATCTTCCGCAGCTTCTTTATTGTAGGTATTTGGGTTGGTGTCATTGAAAAAGGCATGACCTGTATTGGGATAGACGTGATATTCAAAATTTTTATTATATTCTTGCATTTTCTTTTCCAGTTCAGGTAGTCCATCAACAAGAGCTTTATCTTTTTCACCATAGAACGCAAGAATTGGGCAGGATATCTCTTTTATCTTATCTAACGGTTCTGGTGCATGACCATAAAAGGGCACGGCAGCTTTTATTCTATTGTCAGATGCGGCAAGAGCATAGCTGTATGTTCCTCCAAAACAAAAACCCACCACTGCAGCATTACCGCTGATCTTTTCATGAGCCAGCAGATAACCTACACATGCTTTCAGTCTCTCTATTGTGATTTGAGCAAACTCAGGCGAATGTATTGGAGCCATAGCTGCCCTCAGCCTTTTTTGAACATCAGCCTTTTTTTCAGGATTCATCATATCTTTCAGGATGCTTTTGTCTATCTTTTCATTAATCCCTGTTTGAGAGAGCAAATCAGGTGCGAGTATGATATAGCCTTCTTTTGCAAATCTATTTGTGACATCTTTAATATGATCGTTTAATCCCCAAACTTCGTGGATGAGGATAATGCCTGGGTGTTTTCCGCTATCATCAGGTGTAACAAAATACGCAGAAAATCGCTTTCTAAAAGGAATGTCAATCATTTTATTCATAACATTCTCATATTTTCGAGGTTAACCTTATTTATTTTCCTGTTTTCGAATTTTTTCATACTGTGTTTATACTCAAAATTAGCATAAGTTCTTCCATAGACATATGATTGCATTTTTAATGAAAATGATTTCAGATGTTCCATCCACTTCTCTTTGGTTTGAATACCTCCAATTCACTATTCGTATCACCTTTAATACCTTATCACCCAAAAATTGATGTATAATTAATAACCATAGTTCATCAACGTAAATTATGAGGTGTGCGGGAAAGTGTCGTTTGTGATAACTAATGCAACTAATGCCTGAAAAAGTTGTTCTTGTAAGCGGTGCAAGAACCGCTATAGGCAAGTTCGGCCGCGCGTTTAAGGATGTACCAGCCCAAGAGCTGGGTGCCAAGGTCATAAAAGAAGCTGTAAATAGAGCTGGCATTCAGATGCATGAAGTTGAGGAAGTTATCATGGGCAATGTGATTTCAGCAGGTTTGGGACAGAATCCTGCACGACAGGCTGCGATATATGCAGGACTTCCGTTTGAAATCGGTTCTTTCACTATCAACAAAGTATGCGGCTCAGGACTCAAAGCTGTCATGCTCGCAGCGCAATCCATTAGAGCTGGAGATGCCAACATAATCGTCGCTGGAGGTATGGAAAATATGAGTGGAGCCCCGCATTTGATCAAAAGCCTTCGATGGGGGATGAAGTTTGGAGATGCATCAATTACAGACACGATGGTGTATGACGGTTTATGGGATGTATATAATAACTATCACATGGGGATTACCGGAGAAAGAATAGCAGAGAAATACGGCATAACAAGAGAAGAGGCAGATGAATTCGCTCTTGGAAGCCATCAAAAGACCAAACGTGCAACCGATAGCGGAAAATTCAAAGAGGAGATAATCCCTGTTGAAGTTCAAGGTAAGTCGATTGATAGGGACAGGGGTGTGAGGGGTGATACATCTCTGGAGAAACTTGCCAAACTCCCGCCTGTTTTTAAAAAAGATGGGATTCTTACTGCTGGTAACAGTTCCCAGATCAGCGATGGCGCTGCTGCTCTTGTGGTGACATCGGAGAGAAAAGCAGATGAGATGGGAGTAAAACCTCTTGCCAGAGTAATAGGTTATGCAACTGGAGGAACAAAACCAGAGGATGTGATGGAAGCCCCAATACCCACGGTGAAGAAACTGCTCTCAACGACCGGCTTTACAATGGATGACATTGACCTTGTAGAGCATAATGAAGCCTATGCTTCTGCTTCTATTACGATAATGCGAGAATTGAACATTGCTTCGGAAAAATTCAATGTAAATGGAGGGGCTGTGGCATTGGGACATTCATTAGGATGTAGCGGCGCAAGAATACTTGTAACGCTGCTATATGCTATGAAGGAAAGAGGACTTAGAAGGGGACTGGCTACCCTCTGTCTTGGTGGAGGAAATGCCGTGGCGATGATCGTGGAGAGGTGAAAATGGACTGCACCCCAAAAAGTGGACAGGTAGTTAAGAAACATTCTTAATAAACATCTACAGAAAAGGTGCAAATATGAAAACAAGGAAAAAATTCACACGAGAATTCAAAATATCGATTCTTCGTGAACTTGAGACTGGGAAAAGTGCAGCACAGGTATGCCGTGAAAACGGCATTCATCCCTCAATGCTGTCAAAATGGAAACGCGAATACAAAGAAAATCC
>JAWOKW010000241.1:0-10934 GCA_033854095.1 Candidatus Methanoperedens sp.
TAACAAAGGTTCTACTCTTGTTGATTCAGGAAAGTATGATGAAGCTATCAAGTGCTATGATAAAGCTATAGATATAAATCCAAAATATGTTGATGCATGGAATGGCAAAGGTAATGCTCTTTATAATTTGAAAAATTATGATGAAGCTATCAAGTGCTATGATAAAGCCATAGAGATAAATCCAAACTATGTCGATGCATGGAATGGCAAAGGTAATTCTCTTGGTATCTTAGGAAATGATGATGAAGCTACTAAGTGCTTTGATAAAGCAATAGAGATAGATCCTGATTATATCTATGCATGGCGTAACAAAGGTTTAGCTCTTTATAATTTAGGGGATAAAGATAAGGACAGAAATAAATATAAAGAAGCTATCAAATGCTATGATAAGGCTATAGATTTAGATTTTACTTATACATCGGCATGGTATGGCAGAGGCACTGCATTATATAAACTAAGACAGTATAAAGAAGCAATAGAGTGTTTTGATAAGGTTATAGGGTTTGATGAGAATTTCCCTCGCGCATTATCTTTGAAAGGTGAAAGCTTGAGAGCTATTGGTAATTACTCTGAGGCAGAACAGTATTTTGATAAAGCACGTGTTTTGGATCCAAACGACACTGTTGCTTTATATGGACTTTGCTTCATTTATTCAGAGTTCATGTTCGACCATTATAAGGCTTTAGAGCTATCTCGTAAGATACTAAAAATAAATTCTGATTCTTTTGCGAAGACTAACATCGCAGAATATCTTATTAAAGTCGGAAACTATGATGAAGGAAGGAAATACGCTTCACAAGCATTAAATGAAACAAAAGACATTGAATATAAATGCATCAATAGATTTCTTGTATTATCTTCATATTTATTAGATGATACAATTAATGATAGCAAAGAATTAACCAAGTTTTTTAATTATTATAAGAATTTAAATAAAAATTTTAAGATTGAAGAAGGGTGGAGCTTCAGAGGCTTGATAAATGTAATAAGCAACAGCAGCGCCAATTTACAAACAAAGTTTATATTATTCACTATAATAGATTTAATAGAGGGGAAAATAGATAGGCAAAATATTTCCTTCTTCGGTGCTTTTTGACCAGTGGTTATCACACATCAGCAATCTATAAGCCTTCAAATTCCATTAAGTACCCTATGCATCACCTCGAATGCATTGAATGTCACAAAAAATATCAATCTACAGAAGTCATCTACACCTGCACATGCGGTGGTCTCCTCGATGTTGTTTATGATTACTCAAATATACACATAACGAAAAAAGACCTGAGCGGTCCTCTCTCGGTCTGGAAATATCGCGCGCTCTTGCCTATCTCAAGAGAGCCTGTCTCTCTTAAAGAAGGCGGAACGCCGCTTTATCATGTGACCCGGTTTGCAAAGAGCATTGGCATGAAAGAGGTCTATGTCAAGCATGAAGGTATGAACCCGACAGGTTCTTTCAAGGACAGAGGGATGACAGTGGGTGTGACAAAAGCCCTTGAACTCGGGATGAAGACAGTGGCGTGTGCTTCTACAGGAAATACTTCTGCCTCACTTGCTGTGTATGGAGCAAGAGCAGGTGTTCCTGCTGTTGTGCTCCTGCCTTCAGGCAAAGTCGCGCTTGGGAAACTTGCGCAGGCGCTCATGCACGGCGCAAAGGTCTTGAGCATCAGGGGGAATTTTGATGATGCACTGAAACTTGTGCGAGACCTGTGTGATAGGGAAGGGTTCTATCTTCTCAATTCAGTGAACCCGTACCGCCTTGAAGGACAGAAGACCATTGCTTTTGAGATTGCAGACCAGCTGGGGTGGACTGCGCCTGAGCGGCTTGTGCTCCCTGTTGGGAACGCAGGGAATATCACGGCGATTTATAAAGGGTTCAAAGAGTTCATGCAGCTTGGCATCATAGACAGCGTGCCAAAAATGACTGGCATCCAGGCAGAGGGTGCAAGCCCGATTGTAAAAGCTATTAAAAACAATGCCTCGATGATAACCCCTGATGAGAAACCTGAAACTGTAGCAACAGCGATCCGCATTGGCAATCCTGTAAATGCAGTAAAGGCATTGGCTGCGATAAGAGGCTCTGGAGGAACTGCTGAAACAGTGTCTGATGAAGAGATCGTAAAAGCGCAGCACGAACTGGCAAGCCTTGAAGGGATAGGCGTTGAGCCTGCAAGTGCTTCATCGATCGCAGGCTTGCGAAAGCTTGTAGATATGGGATTAATAGAAAAGGATGAGAGGGTGGTATGCGTTACCACAGGACATCTGCTCAAGGACTCTGAGCATGTGCTTTCTGTCTGTCCAAAGCCGATAGAAATCGATGCTACTATTGAGGCTGTGAGAAAGGCTGTGTTCTCAACTTTGTCCTAAGTCCGCATCCATAGCTCAGTGAGCCCTTAGCGTTCTCATTAGATGATAACCGCAGGCAACTATATAATTACAGGACAGCCATAAGACTTGGGATGTTTAATCCCATCCCACAGGAGGTTAAAAATGAAAAAAACGATATACGTGTTAGTCCTGTTGATGCTATTGATAGGGATAGCTTCTGCTGAGGTAAATATACCAAACGCTGAGCAAATCTCTCAGAAAGCTCTTCAGCAGGGAATGAAGGGATTTATTCATATGTTCGATCGGGCATATCGATTGTTTATGCGTCTGTCACTGCCACCAGTTCTCGACAGTATCTACAGTGGAAGTACCCCGGAGACGCCAGGCGGTTCTTATATACCTGAAATGTTCAAACTGGCAGACCCTCTGATAGGAATCACAACCGATGTGCAAGAAGGGGATATGGCAAATGCTACAGTCAATTTCAATCAATTCAAAGCACAATATCAAAAAGTATCAAAAATGGTACCCCAATGGCAGGGTTACTGGAATATTAATCTTGTAAATAAACTTGGAGAAGATCTCAATAATAACAACATATCAGCAGTCTTTCAAGATATAGGGAAGATAGGGCAGGGTTGCAGTAAATGCCATGGGAATGAAATGCCTCAGGTCTGGGCGAAATACTATTGGAAAGATTTCAATACCGTGAATGTCAGCACCCCTGAAGGGAATCTATCATGGACAGATGCAATGACTAAATATCTTGATGCAGCATACTCAGGCACTGGTTCAAATATAAGAGAAGGCAAACAGCAGGATGCACTCAATAGTTCATTACTGTTCAAGAGCATGATGCTGAGCTTTAAGCAGGCTTGTAACGATTGCCATAAAACTCCGAGATATTACTTTGTCAGCGATGATGTAATGGCTAATGTTACCCAGATGGTAAATGATACTCAAGATGGTAAACTTGCTGATGCAGAGATGATTCGAGAACAACTTGGAGAGGATATCTGTATCAGATGCCATATAGTGCATATGCCTGAGCAGGACATGAAAGATAAAATCGAGAAATGAACATTTCCATTTTTAATCTTTCTTTTCTCTTTATTTTCAGCAGGTAGCATTAACCACTGTGACTTACCTCGCGCTTTCTTTCGCTCCTGTACTCATCCACAAGCGACTTTAACCATTCTTCCTTGGCTGATATCCTTCGCGCCTCTGCCTTCCTGTTCCATTCTTCGATCGCATTTTTAATATCCTCAGGGTCGATCACAGCAAAATCTTCAGTAGAATCAAATCTCAATTTCACATCCTTTGCCGCAAGTACAGGCACATTCAGGTTGAACAGTTCTTCCTGTGCAGCATGGGACATATCATTGCAGATGATCACAGCACGAATGCCCATGTCTGCAAGCATTTTAGCAGTAACGCTCCCCCCTCCGCTTGCATCCTTGAGCATGATGATGTCATCTTTTTTAATGCCGAATTGCTCACGCGTTCTGAGGATGCTGTCTTTTGTAAAAGCAGAGATGATCTTTACAGGGATGAGGCGACCGCTCATCTCAAGCCTTCGTATACGCTTTAATTTATTTATTCTCTCATTTAAGAATGAAATATGTTTATTGCTCTCTGAAACCCTGCTGCGCAGGCGCATAATCTCTTTATCGCGTATCTGTATCTCTTTTTCCTTTTTAAGCTGCTTATAAATCTGAGTTCGCTGTTTGCTGATAAGCTCTTCCAGACTTTTAATCTTATTTTTCCCTGATTCAAGCTCGCTTTTTAATTCCTCCTGAT
Organism: Candidatus Methanoperedens sp.; assembly: GCA_033854095.1. Lineage (GTDB taxonomy): Archaea > Halobacteriota > Methanosarcinia > Methanosarcinales > Methanoperedenaceae > Methanoperedens. The sequence continues at coordinate 4,126 of JAWOKW010000241.1, forward strand.
ACATCTTCATCTCATTGACATTTTCTTCGGCTCTATGCAGCAGCTCTTTCAAATGAACATTATCATCCTCTATTTTTTCTTTAGCAGATTCGACCGCGGGAAATTTTATATCTTTTTTTGTAAGTTCCAGTATCACAGCATCCACGGACTTACCCCTTACCACCTGTGCAATCGCTTCATCAGCATCCATGTCATGAGGGATTTTTTTCTTTATCTGTTCAAACTTGTTCTTGTTTTTCCGATACACGGATACAGCCGCAGCTATTGCATCACGTTCGTGGTTATTCGAATATTCATACGGTTTTGAAAATTCGATTTTATCTTCTGTCGTGATTATATCATCTGGCGAGCCAAGCACTGCATTAAATGCGCGGCGGATTTTTTCAACAGCATTTGGAGTAGGGAATACATCGCTTGCGATAATGAGCGGTCTCCCCTCCTTTGCAATCATTTCTATAACATCGGGGATTGAAATGGTCCTTGAACTATGAAGCATCCGCAGTTCACCTTCGAGAGTGAGCACAGCTATTGCTGTGGTCGTGCCAGGGTCTATGCCCACGATAATGTAATCCCTTTTTTTTGTCGTAAGGGGTTTAAAAGCAAGAGCATCACGCTCAATACTTTTAGCGCTAACCTGCACATCACCGTACTTGCCTGAACCGATATGGAGTGAACTGCGTGGGGCATCAACAAAGAATTCAGCTTTAGAGTAGCCCCCAAATCTTTCGACCACATTCTGTGTGTATGTGAATCCTGTGCGCTTTGACTGTTCATTCAGATAATCCTGTATTTCCCTTGCCTTCTGCCTTACATAGCCGTGCACTTTGCGCCTGTACCTGTTCTGGCTCCATCCCCCTTTCCCAAGCGATCTTGACCTGCTCACTTTGATCACGGTCTTATCCTCAAAAGCCGAGACCTCATGACCTATCCCAAGTTCAGCAAGCCTTGCGCAGGCAAAAGCCTCATCCTCTGGATTGAACCTGTCAAAAGAAATTCCCTGCTGTTTTGCAAGTTTTGTCAGAGGTTCAGGATGCTCGCCCCCTGTTACCTGGACAAGTTTGGTAGCAGCAGGCAACTTTTGAATAAAAGATACAAGGTCGTGTCTGTCAGAAGCAAGTTCATGGATATTATCAACAGCGATGATTCCGGGTTTTTCTTTCCATGCCATACGCAGGAATTTATGCAGGCTTACCATGTGGTGGTGCTCCACATTGCTATCCTTCAGTACTATAACTGCATATCCTGGCTTTTCTTTTGATCTGAGAGAACCTTTTGCGATATCGATCCCAAAAATTACTTTTTCAGACATATCTCAACTATACTATTTATCACTTCCTGAGTATCTATTTTTACCCTGTATTTTTTCTTAAAAAATGTTAAAACATTATCAATATCTCGATAAATTATATCCTTTGCATTTGGATGAGAGACTGCGATGTATTGTGGCCAGTCGATAATCTCGCACCCATCAGGATTGACAAATATATTGAACTCACTTAAATCCCCATGGATAATCCCCAATGCACAGGCTTTTTTTATCTGAGCCAATATCTCCTCAAGGTACCACTGCGGGTCGTTCACTGTGGTATGAGCCAGTGCCTGCCCTTTTACAACTGACATCACAACAGCATGCCTGTTATAATCAACAGGTTCAGGTACGCTGACCTGTGGGTAAAGGGTTTTTAAAGCATCGTTTTCTCTTTTTGCAGCAAGACGCGATGCATACAGCCATGAAAGATGTTTTTTCTCAGCTATATGCTCTCTTTTTATTTTGACCTGTTTAAAACTCATCTTCCCTTCCCTGTGGAACTTTATGACAACCTCCCTGTCAGTTATACCGCTGGTCGCTGCATAAATAATCGATTCCTTCCCTGTTCCTATTATATCTCCTATTGCATTGACAGAGCCCCGACTTACCAGAGCTTTCAGTGCAAGCAGGTCGTAAGCTTCAAAGTAGATTCTGTAGCTTTCCCGGGTATTTTCTTGAATAAGTTTTTTTCTTGCTAAGCTTGAAAGTATATATCTGAGCTCTTTCATGTCGTATTCTGTAAAATCAGCAAGTTCTTCAAGCGGAACCCATTCATAGAGCCTCATTTTGTTCTCTATTGCAAGGAGAGCCCTGAATTCTTTGTTTGTGGTGTTGAGAAATGCGTGTGGAATATTTTCCAGCATTAAATGACTGTATACAACTGCTGGCTATAAAAAGTGTTTATCAAGAATATCTTTATCATTTGACCGTAATCTTTTTATCGAACCACAAACATGAAACAACAGAAATTGAATACCTGATTGAATTTGATTGCTCATAAGGAGGTAATTTATGGCAGGTCAGATAAGCGGACAGCCGATTTTAATCTTAAAACAAGGAACAGAAAGAACACGCGGAGAAGAAGCAAAACGAGGAAATATAATGGCTGCAAGAGCAGTTGCTGAAGCGGTCAGGACCACGCTTGGTCCAAAAGGCATGGATAAGATGCTGACAGACCCGGCAGGACTTATAACAATCACGAACGACGGCGCTACCATACTCGATGAGATGAACATCAAGCACCCGGCTGCAAAGATTGTAGCCGAGGTAGCCAAGACACAGGACGATGAAGTAGGGGATGGAACAACAACAGCAGCGGTTCTGACAGGTGAGCTTTTAAAAGGCGCACAGGCTCTCATGGAACAGGGCGTTCATCCAACAACGATCATAAGTGGATATATGCTTGCAGCTCATAAGTCAGCAGATATCCTGTCCGGGATTTCCATAGATGCAGACGATGCACATCTGCGTAAAATCGCACAGACAGCACTGACAGGGAAAGGCGTTGAATTCTCAAAAGAAAAGCTCTCAGAGCTTGTGGTCAGGGCTGTGAAATCAATCGTCAAACAGGAAAACGGAAAAAAGACCGTGAACATCAAGGATATCTCTATTGAAAAACGCGGGGAAGGGAGTGTGGAAGATAGTGAACTTATATCCGGGATCATTCTGGATAAAACCAAGACCCATCAGAGCATGCCTGCACGGATAGAGCATCCAAAGATAGCTATCCTGGCAACACCTATCGAAGTCAGGAAAGGAGAGACAAAATCCGAGATATCCATCGAAGCGCCAGGACAGACCCGTATGTTCCTTGAGCAGGAAGAGCGGCAGATACGCCAAGCGGCTGAAAAAGTAATAAAGGGGGGCGCAAACGTGGTTTTCTGCCAGAAAGGCGTAGATGACCTTGCACGTTATTTCCTTGCCAAGGCAGGGATATTTGTCACCCACAGGGTAAAGAAGAACGACCTTGAAAAATTGTCAAGAGCCACAGGCGGGAAGATAATCACAAGCCTTGATGAGATACATCCTGAAGACCTTGGAGACGCAGAGCTGGTCGAAGAGAAAATGGTCGGGAACGGCGAAATGATATTTATTACAGGATGCAAGAACCCTGATACATATTCCATATTGCTGCGCGGCGGGTCGGAACATGTGGTGACAAGCCTTGAGAGAGCAGTTCACGATGCTCTGCGCGTGGTTGGCGTAACTATCGAAGATGGAAAACTGGTCGCAGGCGGCGGCTCTCCTGAAGTAGAACTTGCACTTCGCCTTCGCCAGTATGCTTCCACATTATCAGGCAGGGAACAGCTTGCAGTCACTAAATTCGCAGATGCTCTTGAGGTCATCCCAAAGACCCTTGCAGAAAATGCAGGGCTTGATGCCATCGATATGGTTGCAGAACTCAGAAGCCAGCATGAGCGTGGGAACAAGAACACTGGTCTTGATGTATATGAGGGCAAGCCAGTAGATATGCTAAAGAACGGCGTTATCGAACCTCTTCGTGTGAAAACGCAGGCAATAGCTTCTGCCAGCGAAGCTGCGTCCATGATCCTGCGCATCGATGATGTGATCGCCTCTGCAAAAGAGGAGCGCCCGAAGAAAAAGCCTGATTTGAGCGATCTCGAATAGTTTCACTTTTTTAGTTTTATTACACCCAGTGTCTCATATATCGGACCTCTGGGTGTAAGTGTACTTTTCTTGAGGCTTATTGAATCCACGTTCATCGTCCCAAGATCAATATCTTCTAATTTTTTTATTTTTTCTAAAAGATCTGCCTTTTTACCCGCCTGTTTCAGGCGTGCAATTGTAGCATGTGAAGTAAAATTGCGGTCTTTTTCAAAGTTGAAAGGCGACAGGACCCGTTCCACTTCGTTGTGCAGTATATCGAACTTTCCTTCAGAGCCGAGCCAGATGACCCTTATGTAATCAGGCTTTGGGAACACGCCTATTCCTTTAATCCTTGCTTCGAAGGGTTCGCAATTGATATTCGATAAAGCTGAAACAATTGGTTCGACTTTATCTTCCCGTATATCTCCAAGGAATTTCAGGGTTATATGTATTAGTTCAGGCTCTACGAGTTTGATGCCCTGGACTTTCAGCATGGACTCTATTCGTTCTATTTCAGGGATAAACCTGTCAGGCAATTCCACAGCGATAAATGTTCGTATCATGCTCTCATATAGTCCTCCTTTACTTAAAAATAACAGGTAAAGATTCAGGATGAATTTGGGAAAAACCCTTTAAATAAGAAAAAGCCTTTACAGCTTATGAGGAGCCTGGAATACTTCCTATCCTATCCACCAAAAATAAACTATTTTTTGGCTCCTCTATAAAATTATGAAATCAGTACTGGCTTTAGTATTAATAATTTCCCTTGTTTCAGGCTGCGTGGGAACTAAACCCAACAGCACAAACACCACAAACAGCACAGTTACCCCAGTGTATCCCCCTGTCGTGGATAAAGCAAAGAACGACCTTGCTGAAAAACTGAACACTACACCAGAGCAAATCCAGCTTGTCAAACAGGAAAAAGTTGATTGGCCAGATACAAGCCTTGGTTATCCTGAAAAAGGAAAGATGTATGCGCAGGTCATAACCCCGGGATTCAGGATCGTACTGGAAGCAGGCGGTAAATTATATGAGTACCACAGCGACTACGAGAGGGTAGTTGGACCAGGCGAAGTAGCTGCCAATACATAAGATAGGTACTGGTACTGTCCACCAAAGCTTTTTAAATAATCAAGACATCTTCAGGGTTCGTGCTGGGCTCGTGGCTTAGCCAGGATATAGCGCTGGGCTTCTAACCCAGATGTCGAGGGTTCGAATCCCTCCGGGCCCGCATCTGTGCTCAAAAAATGCACCGCGAATGGATGAAAAGTGGGGCTAATTTTTCCAAAAATTATTTAACTTTAACTGAATTAAAGTTAAAAAAATAAGTCTGGAGCTTCCAATACGTTGAACATGAAATTAGATTTACTCCTGAAAATTCCTGAGAAACATAAACAAGAAGGGTTGGTAGATTACGCCTACAGGCTTTCTGAACTGTATTCCAGAACCTATAGCTCCGAAAATAGAAAGCTAAGGGGACAATTTTTTACTCCTAAACAGGTAAGCACATTCATGGCAGGTCTTTTTAATATCCGTCATGATACCATCCGTCTTTTAGACCCAGGAGCAGGTACTGGCATTCTAACCGCCGCCTTCTGTGAGCGATTATTGAACGATGGCATAACTTCGAGCTTTACCATGGATGTCTATGAGAACGACCCCAACCTCATACCATTTTTAAAAATGACGTTAGAATCGTGTAAAGCAGAATTAGAAGAGCGAGGGCACAACGCTGAATATAATCTTTATGAACAGGACTATATTTTACACAATAAACAATATTTTACAAAATCCGATTTAACGAATATGAATAAGAAACAAATTTTATACGATTTTATAGTCTCTAATCCGCCGTATTATAAATTAAATGCGGATTCGCACCAATCTACAGTAATGAAAGGATTAATTTCTGGACAGCCCAATATATATGCTCTTTTTATGGCATTATCTGCAAGCATGATAAAACCTGAAGGCGAAATGGTATTTATCACTCCCAGGAGCTTTTGTTCTGGCTTGTATTACAAAAAGTTTAGAGAATGGTTTCTGAGCAACGTTCAGATAGCAAATATCCATATTTTTAAATCAAGAAAGGAAATTTTTGACCAAGACGAAGTTCTTCAAGAGAATATAATCATAAAGGCAGAAAGAATAAAGCAATATGAAAAGATAATCATAAGTGAAAGTAAAAACAAACATTTTGATAAAATAAATAAACTTGAGGTTAGCCCCAGAGAAGTTATATTCCATAAAAATGGTGACATCTTTATAAGAATACCTACATCATCTCATGATGTTGATATTTTGCATATTGTTGATTCATGGCCAAACACGTTAAAAGAGTTGGGTCTGGAAATTTCCACGGGTCCAGTAGTGTCTTTTCGTGCTGAGGATTATTTACTGCCAGAATTAGCACAAAACACAAAATCGGTTCCACTTTTGTGGATGCACAACATGCAAGATATGAGAGTTGTATGGCCCCTCTATAAAAACAAAAAAGCATCTGCAATTCAGGTATGCAGCGAAACAAAACCACTTTTAGTACCTGTTAAAAATTATGTTCTCGTTAAACGTTTCAGTTCAAAAGAGCAAAAGCGCAGGTTGTATGCATCTGTACTGTTAGAATCCGAATTTCCCTATAAAATCGTAGGGATCGAGAATCATGTAAATTATATTCACAAACCAAATTCAAACCTGTCGATCTATGAGGCTTTCGGTATTGCAGCGATATTGAACACGGCCATTATTGACAATTACTTTAGGTCACTTAATGGTAATACCCAGGTAAACGCTACGGACATCAGAAGCTTACCATTTCCTAATATAGAAGATGTTAGAAAAATTGGAAAGCTTGTTTACGAATCCAAGTCTTACAAAGATGGAATTGATTTAGACA
>JAWOKW010000242.1:0-6171 GCA_033854095.1 Candidatus Methanoperedens sp.
TGTTTCCCCTAGCACTTCAAGTCCAAGGTCAAGAAAAAACGCTTTAGCGGCAGGCAAATCGTTTACGACTATACCGACATGGTCTATTCTATGAACTTTCATAATTTTTGCTCCATAAACTTTAGCATGTCCCCCTCTTATTATAGCCTCGCATTTATGCTCAGCAATACGAATAGCCTTGAGCGCGCCTGACTCGCCCTAATTACGCAGCATGCTCAGGTGCACCTGCAGCAGTTCGCAAGGTTTAGCACCCGGATAGATGATCCAAATATTGAGGCAACGGAATCAAACCTCAAAGAACTTGAAGAAAAACTCGGCAAAAGAGAGTTTGAGAAACTTGTAGCAGAGGTGGCTCCCAGAATGGAGAAGATCGTAGAGAAGACGCGGGAAGGGACTTCGGTATGAAAAGAGTAGCTTGCATCCCAGAATGGCCAATATGGATGTTTCTTCAATCAAGTTTGCATCTAAGATTCCATCACACCTTTCCATCTCCCTATCTTCGGTGTTCGTTTCTTGGAAGATCGCTCAAGATTCAGATTTCAGTATTCACTTTCTTTGCTTTCACGGCAGATTAATTCTACAAATTTCTTGGGCGTTCTGTACTCTTCCTGACCTATGAAATCTCTGTCAAGACTTATAAGATATTTAATTCCGTATTTCTTCACAACGGCCAGTTGTTCTAAGTCTTTTTCTTTTATTTGTCCGGCGTATTCCTTCATGGTATTCTTAACGTCTCTGGAAAGTGATATTTTGCAGGATTCATAGATGTATTTCCTGAAATTATCTGTAATATTTTTATCATAATACTTTCTAAAGTAGCGATAGACTTCTTTTATTACACGCTCCGAAATTATCGCTTCTATCTTTCCTTCATTTAACAGTTCTATAATCGTATTGGAATTTGAGTCCGGGAATTCAAAGGCGAAGATGAAGACATTGGTATCCAGAAAAATTCTATGTTTCATCACGTATGCTCTGGATATCTACTGTCAATTGTTCAGGGCTGACTTTTCTCTTTTTATGGGCCTGTATCTCTTGCCATATTGTTTTTCGATCTAGCAGATTAAGATCTATAGCATACTTTATTAAAGCCGACCTTATCGCTTCTGACTTGGTGTTGAATAACCCCAGATCCACCATCTGTTTGAGAAGATGTGCCTCAATTCCTTTGAATTTCAGCGTTAATGTTGTGGTTTCAGTCATAAAATATTATAGTGAATTAATAGTATTTATATATTGCTTGCTTCTATTGAAGTTATTTCTTTGAACAATAAATATGAACAGAAAGCATGAATATTTGTGAACCACTAGCTTGCTACAGTCTGGATAAATCGTCATGTATATATGTTTTCATGCGAATTGCACATGTCAGATATTGATCTATCGGACTCATAAGACCGTGATAATGCATAATAAATCGAATTGAGCAGCGACAAAGGACATAATGCCGAAATAATTTCGGGATTTTAAGCACCAAGAGAGTCTGAAAGGTGTCCAATGAAGTAAAAGCCCAGTTCCCTAATAGCATGTCGCAACTTAATGGTTCACGTAAGTGCCTTTCATTGAAAAGATAGTGAAGGTCACAGATATGCCATGTAAATATACAATAAAACAAGTTGAAAGCAATCTCGCAAACGTAAGATCTCGTTCAAGGACAGTCCACGTACTTGAAGTTCAATGCACAAAGTCAGAATGTTACAGCGTACCTCTAATATCCAACTTCTTATGTAGAGAACGGATACTTGACGTTTTAAGCGAGCACAGCGGGCAGCGAATAGAGCTTATTTCTTTTCATTATATCAACAACGGTTCGACAATGAGAATGGATATTGTGGAGAATGCAGCTGTAGAGCTTCAAAACCTTGGTTCAAGCAGCGGGAATGCAATCCATAGGATGCATAAAGTTCTTGCTGGAAAAAATGGCGAGAATAGAAGAGCTAAAAAAGGAAGCCAAAATGAAAATGATAGTTTGCTCTGCATTCGCTGTCAGCATGTGCAAAAAAGGGAACTTAATAACCTGATTTCATCAATCAAAAGAAATCCTCTTGAAACAAAGAAAAAGATAATCGAGAGCAGAGACTTAATTCAGTTATTGGGAAAGGTTAATAAGAATAACGGCTGCAGGTCATGCATATCAGGATTCATCAGCGCTTGTACGTCAGCAAAGAGCATAGGCTCAGGTTTGTATTATAAAGATTATATTTATACAGGAGAAGCAGATTATAATGCGCTATATCCCGGCATAATCACAAGAACAAATGCGCATCGCGTTAGCATTGAAAATAATAAAGAGTTCAGAGATTATGTCGTTGACCCTTATATTGTTAAAGGATACCAGGTATATATAAAAAGAAATAAGAAGTACATCGCAGGTCAGGAAATCGCTGCAAGTGATTTCAACCTTTATGGATATTCAGTCAGCCTTGGGGCAAGGATAATTGCCCTCATGAATGCGCTTTCAGATGAAATCAAAGATGTGTTATTAGAGAGAAGACCCACAGGCGTCAAAAGCGTGGAGGATCTCAGGATCGAGCTTCAGAGCACCGCCATCATCAAACTTGAGAAACTCATTAAAACGCCTGATTGGGATGATCAGGTGGACATCGGATCCGATGAAAAAAATCTGATTGCCTGGCTGGCGGTTGATAGTGTCCAGGGTTATGGCATATTAACTCCTTTGATATACGATCCAAACGTCACGGATATTGAAATAAAAGAAGTGGCTGATGATGTTTACAAGATTACCTGCCGGCACCTGTATTCCAGACCAAAGAAAATGTGTGTCGTTGACGTGAATTTAAATAAAACTGAAGTTGAGAATCTTGTAAAAAATATAGTACCGAGGATTGCTGGCACGGTTGGAGATACAGCATTATTCAAAAACGACACGCTGGAGACTGCCGGAATGATAGAAGGCATGGGCAAGATCAGGTGTACGATCAACAGGCCTCCAATAACTAAAGGCTACCATTTGGAATTGAGAAAACATGCAAAGAAACTCAGCATACCGGAGCTTATGGCTCTGGGAGAAGCTCCTGTTGAAGCGTTCTCCTTGCTCTGGATTTTTGCATTGCTTTCAAAGATGAGTATGATGTTTGTCGGACCTGTCGGCTCCGGTAAAACAACACTTCTCGTAGCTGCGCAAAGCTGTGCGCCAGAAAGTCTTGTATGGGGTGTCGTGGGCGATATCGATGAACTTGAAGGTATAAGCGGCGATTATGTGCTTTTCAAGACGATCTCCGGAGATTCTGAATCGCGCGAAAAAGTAAGAAAGAAACTGCTCAGAAAAAGAAAGGAGAAAGTCATAATTCAGGAGATACGGGATTCAAAAGATGCAGAAGATTATGTCAGCCAGAGGCAGCAGAGCGAGGCCCTTCTCAGCACCACGCCATGCACGGAGCATCGAGGAAGTTGTGGATAGATTTAAATTCAATTTTGGGATCCCTGAAGAGTATGTATACAAGAGCTTTGATGCCCTTGTCGTCATGAACGAACGCGGCGACCTGATCATCGAGACGATCGGCGTAATAGATCACGAAAACGAGAATGATAGAAATAAAATTTACAGAATGTTTGAGTTCGATTATCATGACAGCAGCAAGTGGTACTGGAAAAACAGGAAAGGTGAGATAACAGACTTCGTTTCAGCTCTCAGAGATCTGTGCTCCATTCCATGTGTCAGAAACGCCCTTATAATGCAGGAAACCCCAATGAGTGCGGAGCGGTTAATAGAACTGGCTGATCTGGGCGTTTTTGCCATTAACGAATTATTTGACAAATACTTTAAAAAACAGTCATCTGGTCTGCATTTGCCCATAAGGAGCGATAGAGAAATATTTAAACTTACAAAGATTTGCATGCAGACTGCATATGATTTGTATATGCAGAGGTTTGACATCACAAGCGCGAGAGAGGGGCTGAAAGCTTGGCTCAGAGAAATGTAAGAGTTCAGGATGGACTTTTCAATGAAGCTGTTCTTAGAAAAGATGCCGGTGCTGAGAAAAATAAATATAAACTGCATCGCTATATTCAGCCCAATAGCTCCGACAGACAGAATGCAAAGCTGCATAAAGAAATTGGGGATTTTGCCAGAAGCATAAACTGGTGGGACAGCTATGCAGAAAAAATCCCGCCTGTAGTTTATTTTTCCGAGTGGATTGCTTCAAGAAGAGGAGGATTGCTCAGAAAAAATATCGAATATATTAACAGGAATATAAGCCAGCTCGATGTGACTCCCCGTGCGGTTTATAATAAAATGATATCTGTTTTCCTGGTTTTTGTGATATCAGGATATCTCCTGTCGCTATTTTTTGATAACACGCTCTATAAACTGATCATTATAGCAATATTCTTTCTGGCAGGGCAAAAAATCTCTGATTACACCACAACAGGTAAAATAAAAGAATGGTCGGAACCCGACTATACTGAAAAGCTCGTATACAATATCGCGCTCGTGAACGAAGCGATAATGTCGCAAAGCCCCATACAGCTGCTGGAAAGAGTGGCTGGCAGCAGAGCCTTTGGGCCTATTGCAAAAGAATTCTCAGATATTATAAAAATGGTGCACATGCAGAAAGTGAATCCTTTCGATGCCATAATCCAGTGGAGCGAGAACCAGAACCTTGAATCTCTTAGAGATATCGGCAAGATCATGCGCCTGAAGGAGCTGGGCGCGCCTATTGATGTTGAGATTTTCATAGAACGTGCTAAGAGAGACAGCCTGCGCGCCATAGACAGGGAGACCAAAAAAGCCAGCGTAAATCAGAGCGTCATGAATATCATAAGTATATCGCTGCCGTTAATGCTTGCATTCGGCCTGCCGTTCTATTTTGTACTGTATCTAAAGCCATGGGTCAAGGTTATCCCTATGGGCGGTGTTCTGATACCTTTCGCCATAACTGTGTTTGAATGCATTTTCTACCATTTTATTGTGGGAAGGATGCTCGGAGATAGGGTCTTCAAGAGTTACGGGAAATTAATCGGTGAAGTGAAATTTTCAACCAAATGGAGAGAAAGCATTACGCAGGACCTCCTCAATAAAAATCGCATAGGAATGAGTTTGCTAGGATTTCTGGGAGTCCTACCGATGTCATTTTTTGCAGGGATAGATTGGCTCGGAATGGCAGTTTTTATGGGGATTGCGCTTTATATTGCGACGCCGTACTTTTATTCGAAACTGGAAGAAGGCATTGCTGACATAGCGAGTTATGAAGAGCTTGCCGAAGAAATAAAGACGATCGTTAAGCATTTCTATGATAACAGTCATCTGAATGCCTTTATAGCTTTTAAAGCTCTTCCTGACAAGATGGCTGGATTAAAAGACGTGTTGAGCTATTATGAAAAAGAAGTCGAGCTTGGAATGAGCGTTGAAGAAGCGCTTATGAATCTGGCAGACTGGATTGATTCCAGGACTGCCAGAAATGCCATACTGCTTACAGATAGACTCCGGCGAACAGCCGAGGCGCTCATCGAGCATGACAGGGAGCTCAGGCTCAAGCGTATACTTGAGGAAATCACAGCAGTACGGGAGGCACAGCAGGATAGGGAGACATCATTTACAGAAGCAAAGACAGAGCGATCGTATATATCGATGTACTTTATGCCTTTACTTCTTGGTTTCTCAGTGTTTTTTGCGGTTGTACTTGTGAGTGTCATGCAGCTGTTCAATGTGGGCATGGCTTCTTTACTGCCGGGTAAAAGTTCGCTGGGATTTAATTTTATTGTGAGAGACAGCATCGAAAGTATAAAATGGATAGTTTTCAGCCAGGGGGTTTTGAATTTGACCATAGCGTGGAGGATGAGCGATAAGAAAAACCTCCTCAGGACAATAGCCATATCGACTGTGGTTTATTCAATCACAGCCACGTTCGCATTCTATTTTGCCTCGCGGCTGCTTCCATCTGCCTTTGGATGATCCTTGATGCTCGTTTTTCAATGTCGTTTAAATATCACGGGCCGAGGTAAATCCTAAATTTCTTTTTTCTCCAGGCTTAAATGCGTTCTCCATAATTTCCTTACTATATCCCTCTGGAATCTTTCCAGTATCTGCATAAACATACAGCGCGGTATTGAAAACGGTATTTGCCACATTGAACACAAGTATTACGCCCAAGAAATACAATACAGCAATTACAATCGCTATAATTATCCCAATGGGTCCTAAACCCGCTA
>JAWOKW010000243.1:0-4379 GCA_033854095.1 Candidatus Methanoperedens sp.
GTAGCCGCTTTCCACTTTACCCCTTTACCACTTACAAACATTTACCACAAAACATACACCCTGCGCAGCCCGAAGGCTGTGCATGCGTAAGCCGCACAGCCGAAGGGCGAAGCTACCTGCCGTGATACAGGCACAAAGATTTTAACAGTATAAAGTGGGTTTTTTCATGCAATGCGCCCAAAATTCCAAACTATAGAGCAACCAATATTTGCTCAAGGGGATACGTTCATATAAACAAGAATCTCTATAAATAGATAACCAGAGTTGTATTTGCAGGTGATAGAAATTGGCAGCGGAAATTAAGAACACAGAAACTCCAAAGGATTTAGTGAAATATGCGGTAATCAGGACGCTCAAATCCAGGATAGAGGAGATAACCCAGAAGTTAAACGATATTTATGCCAGTATGAAATATTTTGAAAAAAAATATGGCATGAAAACTGAAGAATTCTACAAAAAATTCACAAGTGGATCGCTTGGTGATGACATGGATTTTTTTGAGTGGAAAGCATCAGCAGAGCTATATAATGAACTCAAAGAGGAGAAAAAGATGCTGATAGAGGCTATCGAATGATAGAAGATTATTTCGACTTTTTAAAAAAAGAGTTGATAGATGATTCAGAGCTTCATGTCTTTGAATTTGTTGATTCCAGTCTACACAAAGTAGATTATTCATATCACTGGCAGAACAAAGAGAAAATGTTGATATTAAGATGGGATAATGCGCCCCATCATCCTGAAATTAAGACTTTCCCCCATCATGTGCATGAAAGAGATGATATAAAGCCGTCAGATGAGCTGACCTTCGTAGAAATACTCAACATGATAGGAGAGCGAATTTAGCAACTACCTCGGCTTTCGTCTTTTGAGGAAAACGTAGACACTTTCCACATTACCCCTTTACCGCTTACAACTTGTTGCCATAAAGAATTGCGGGCTGGTGTGAACAAACTACCGCAGCCTCAAGTTCTAACAAAATCCGTCTGAAATGAGATTAATTTTCACTGCTTTAATAAGAGAAGAATCGGAAGGCGGATATTCTGTACTATGCCCCGAGTTCGATGTTGTCAGTCAGGGCGAAACAATCGAAGAGGCGAAAGAGAACATAGTAGAGGCTGTAGAGTTATACCTGGAACCTGCGAAGGAATTTGGTATTTTGGAAGAAATATTAGAAGATGCAGGGATTAAAACAAAAACTGACAGAAATGCCAGAAGGCAGTGGAGCATTCAAGGCAGCACTGAAAACTCAAGGTATGATCTCACATCCATTATTGAACTCAGGATATTTGAGGTCCTTCCTTTCTATAATCCCGCTCTCAATCAACTGACAAACATCTGGAAGGACAGCTTCCAATTCCCGCACTAAATGCTTTACAGTAGAGCATATCAGTGCATACCCGTTTTTCCTGAGCATATCCTGTGCATGGTTCACAAAAAGACATCTTCCCCCACAAACCCTGAAAATCTCGCATGATATGCATGGTTCGCCCACACAGACCTTATGCGGCATCTGCTTATCGAATATCGAACCGACGACCGAGAAATCAAAATCGATGGACACAGGGCATGCAGAAATCCTGCCGTCAGGCATGATCGTAAAAAAATCAATACCTGAGCCGCATCTGAGGCGCGATGGCGCATTGTTGAGCAGTGAGCCCATTACACCGATGAACGGAACAAGCCCTGCGACTTTACCTTCATGCATCTTATCAACCCACCAATCTATGAGCGAAGAGATGCCGGCATTATATGAGCATATCCATGCTTCAAGTTCATCTTCTTCTCCACTTTCCCAGAACATTTCAAATCCAAGCTGCCAGTGAACATGATCAAAAATCTTAAGCCTTTCAAGATGCAGCACATCCTCATAAATATCAGTACCCTCTTCCACGGTCATTCTTGCAATCAGATCGCCGTTAAAGCCTTTTTGCCTGATAAGCTCTGCATTCCTGATGACCTTCTCATACACACCAGTACCGCGGTTTTTATCTGTCACTTCCTTTTTCCCATCTATTGAAACTAAGATGGAATGGAATTTTTCCAGACACTGCGGCTCAATTCTATCTAAAAGCAGACCATTTGTCTGAACAACATACCTCCCTGCGATGTCCTCCATTATTTTCTTCATCATTCCAATCCTGAGAAGAGGCTCACCGCCGTAAAATTCGATTATAGGAGCTTTATCCAGTGACAGGAAATCCCCAAGGTCTGAAATCGAGTACTGGATTTCCTTTGGTTCTGAGTCGCTCCCCCCTCCGCAGTAGTTGCAGTTGAGGTTGCATTCTTTTGTTAAGATTACATGATAATGCATGGTTATGAAACAAATATATCTTCTACTGTATTTTTATCTTTCCCCCATGGAATATCCAGCTTTGCCTTCACTATCCACCGCAATCCTGCTCCTCCAACATATGAGGTATACCTACCGAACAATGGGTAATCAAGTTTCCATCCTTCAGGTTTATCGGTTTTCACAGCCAGATTTTGCGGTTCCATCAATATCGTTGGCTGTGCATTTTCAGGAATCCTGAATTGAAAACCTTTTTCAGCAAAATCATACATGCCCTCGCCTGAAAGTTCGATGTCCTCTGCATGGATATAGACCTCTTCTTTTTTGGACCGCCTGCTTTTGCCGCTTCCGCAGACGACATCCACCCATTCCTCTCCGATCAACGAGACCAAGAAACGCCTTGCTTTGACAGGTTCATCAAGTGAGAGCCGTACTTTGCCTTTGACCACTTCACCTGGAACATAAGATTTTTTTATCAGTTCTATAGACAGGATTCCTTTAGGTTCAAAAAACATCAGCGCTCAACCTCCACATCCTTCGCTGCATGAATATCGCGTGCCAGCGGAAGGTCTATTTTTACATTTACCTTCCATCTGCTAATCAGAGACCTGCCTGTGTATGTCGGCGGAGCTTCTCCGGGTATGTTAAACTCAAAAGGAATTGTTATGCTGCGAAGCCCTGTATCGAAATGTTGCACTGTATTTGAGAAACTCCAGCCTGAAAAATTCTTTGTACATGGATTGGAATAAGAAAGCTCATTATCAAATGACACTGACACGCTGCGAGCGTTCACTTCCTTATCAAGTTCTATAATCACTTTTCCCTTAAGAACCCCGCCTCGTTTTAGTTTCTCAGGAACCTGTATTATGATCATTCACGAGTCGCCCCTACGAGGGATTTTTTGAAACATGCGTCTATAGGGGCATGTTGGTTATAAACACTTTGTTCATAATAAGTTAACCAAGTTCGAAACTTGTAACACCAAATACCTTGTTGAGCCATGAGAGATAAGGCTCTTTGGTATACATACGTGCTGTTTCAAATACCATCTTCATATCATGCCTTTTTGCTAAAGCGACAGCAGCAGGGTTAATTTCTGGAGTGTCAAGAAAGATAGTTTCGCCCGGGACACGTTCAACAAGAGCATTGAAAAGGTTCTCCGCTATCTCTTCATCATCTGCGAACAGAGGGCCTATCTTAAAGCCGCTCAGGCAGGCTCTTATCACGCCATAACCGGCAAGCCTGCCGTCCTTTAGAAAACCAAGAGCTGCGCCTTCAGGCTGGTTGATCCACAAATTTAGAAAACGATGTCTCGGTACAGAGAACAGCGCTGCATCATATACTGCCAGCTCTTCGAACGGCACTTTTGCAAGGTCAACGATGCATCGACAGGTGCAGCCTTTTCCAGTACCTTCATAGCGAATATTCCTGTAAGCGAACCTGAAGCCAGATTTCCTGTAATTCTCCTGCTGGGCAATAACTCCATCAAGCCCGATATTGCGCTCACCCAGATATGCCATGGCGGTTCTCCAGAGACGGATCCCAAACCCCCTGCCGCGGAACTTCTGTTTCACGATATACAAGCCGAGAAATCCAAAAGAGTCATTGTAAGCAACAGCAGAAATACATCCAGCAGGCTCACCGTCCACTTCACCAATAAAAAATCCCTCTGGATCTGTATAATAAAAGCAGTCACCGTCATGAATACCTGGATTCCAGCCTTCTGCGGCTGCCCAATCCATAGCAATATCAATATCGCCACGGTTCATTGTCCTGATGATGAATTTCATATTCTTTCTATAATAACTGTCGATAAGTTTATAAATAATAGATGCATGGGATATATTAATAATTAGAGGAGAGAAAATGGTGGTTTCAATAAGACCTTTTGAAGAGCGCGATAACACTGCGATGCTCAATATAGAGAAGTTATGCACACAGGGAAATGAAACACTTGCGATGGGGTTCTGTTCTAAGTAGTCTTATGTAGACTTTCATAGAACTGAGGCTTCATCGTATCATATAGAGACCTCACGAGTTCATTGGTCTCTTTCAACTCCGCCCCTGTCTGGGTGAACCCACAACCGAA
>JAWOKW010000244.1:0-10730 GCA_033854095.1 Candidatus Methanoperedens sp.
ATATCACAGGAAATATCACTTACAGCAACAACGCAACCGGCATACAGGGTGTTATTGTCAACCTGACCAACTCAAGCGGCATAGTTGCATCAACCACCACGAACGCTTCAGGCTTCTATAGCTTCACAGACATAGCATCAGGCAGTTACTATGTAAATGCATCAAAGCCTGCGTTCTTTGTAAACTCAACAAGCATAGCAGTTATGTATGGAAATGCAACAGTAGATATTATTCTATGGCTAAAAGGCGACCTGAATAACAATGGTTATCCTGCTGATGCTGGCGATCTGGTACTGATGAAGCGTGCTTCGATATCCGAAATCCCATCAGATTTCAGATACGATCTGAACAGCAACAGTATATTTGCAGATGCTGGTGACCTGGTGCTGATGAAGCGCGCATCAATAGGTGAGGTCGTGTTATCATGAGAAACGATATGTGCCGATTCTTCAGCCTG
This sequence comes from Candidatus Methanoperedens sp., assembly GCA_033854095.1. Lineage (GTDB taxonomy): Archaea > Halobacteriota > Methanosarcinia > Methanosarcinales > Methanoperedenaceae > Methanoperedens. Next base: position 458 of record JAWOKW010000244.1, read on the forward strand.
AGAGCAGGTATATGCTCATCACAGCGAGAATGATCCCTGCCGCCGTCCGCCAGTTCATCGGGTCTTTCAAAAAAATCACACCAAGAAGCACGCCTATCACAACGTTCATGTTCACAAGAGGTGTGATTTTTGATAACTGCTCCTGCTGCATAGCTAAGAAGAAGAAAACCGTGGCGACAGCCGCTGCAATACCTCCTGCGATCCCGTATTTTATACCATCGTAATTAAGATTTATATCGCTTTTGGATATAAAATATGCGCCCAGCAGAATCTGCACAACGAACTGGGCTGCTATAAACACCATGGAGGATGCAGCAGGATTATTGCCTGTAGAAGCCAATTTTATAAAAAATTGCATAATCCCATACAGGAATACGCACGCAATGGCGTAGATGAACCAGTTCATGAATTGAGAAGACCACCTGGCACTATCTTACCTGCCACTTTCAGCCCTTATGCTCCTTTCGATATCATCGAACGCTGGTGGTCTTATCTGGAAAACATCAATGCTTTCTGGGAATTCAAGCGGTCTTCCATCTGTGATAATAAGAACACCGCTGGTATTTTCGGGCAGTTCTCCAATGACCTTTGAAACAAGCCTGCTCATTTCGTCCTGGGTTTCCTGGATCCTTTTTACAAGATATTCTCTCCACTTATCAAAGTCAATGTCCTTGCCATAAAAACCCTGATGTATCTCCTTTATCTCAGGTAAAAAAGATTTTGAATATTCATCAAAAAGCAGCTTTGACCGCCTGATATATTCGTCTTTATCTATTCCCCTCAGCTTTGCGCCTCCATCCAGCAGGCTCTTTATTAATTTATAGTGGTTGCTGTCTTTTCCAAACTTTTCAAAAAATTCTATGCCTTTAGTTTCATCTTCATTTATTCCTTCTATGTATATAATGCCTATATTCCCATAGGTTGATAAGAAATGTTCCATTTTTTCCCTGACCTCGCCCCAGAAACGCTCGACTTTTGCATTATCAAGCTTGAATTGCAAAGATAACTCCTCAAAAGGAAGCGTAGGGACAACGTAAAGTTTTCGTTTGGCTATGAAGGTCGAAGCCTCAGGTTTCTCTATTTTTCCAAGCTCTGCCATAGTTTATCCTTACCATCAGACAATATAAACATTATGTTGGTTGCTGTTTTTGTTCTGTCTCTTTTTTGGAATTCATGACTTCATATATTGTTTTCAATAATTCCTCTGCATTGTAGGGCTTGGGCAAAAAGGCATGCACATAGTCTGTAACTTTTGAAGTCCTGTCCTTCTCTGTCAGTCCGCTCACAGCGATGATCTTGAGCTGGGGGTTGATTTTATTCAGCACTCGAATACTTGCCAGCCCATCCATAACAGGCATTGCCATATCCATAAGAACGAGTTTGACATCATCCCTGTTCTGCGTGTACAGTACCACTGCTTCTGCCCCATCATTGGCTATGAGCGCTCCGTAATTGTTTGCTTTCAATGTCGCACTTGTAACCTCACGAATGGGGGCTTCATCATCAACTATAAGGATCAATTCTCCGTGCCCTGCATAAAGTTTAAGCTGCTGCTCCTGCACTTTTGGTACCTCTACTGCTGAAATAGCAGGTAAATAAATCCTGAACACACTTCCCTTCCCAACTTCGCTGTACACATTTATAAACCCGCCGTGGCTTTTTACGATTGCAAGAGCTGTTGAAAGACCAAGACCCGTGCCTTTACCAAATTCTTTTGTCGTGAAAAACGGCTCAAATATCCTGTCTATGTCTTCATGAGGAATGCCAATTCCAGTATCAGAGACCGTGATAACTATTGAAGCACCGACCTTTGCTTCGAGGTTCACGCGGGCATAGTTTTCATCAATGAAAAAATTTTCAGCATAGATGCTGAGAATACCGCCATCAGGCATCGCATCACGTGCATTCACGCATAGGTTCATCATGACCTGGTGCAACTGAGTGGCGTCTCCGATGATAGTCCATATATCCCCTGATACACTGGTTCTGACCTCGATAGACTTTGGAAATGTTTCTTTTGTGATCTTCTCGATTTCGGTGATAAGATTCGTTATTTGAATGGTCTTGCGTTCACCTTCAATACCACGTGCGAACGAGAGGACCTGTCTTATTAAATCAGCTCCGCGCTTTGAGTTCCTTTCAAGTATATCAAGCAACTTCTGGCTTTCCTCATCTGTGAATTTGTCTTTTAATAGTTGCAGCGACAGCATTATTGGCGTCAGCACGTTATTGAGGTCATGCGCTATGCCGCCCGCGAGCGTGCCTATGCTTTCCATGCGCTGGGCTCGGAGGAGCTGTGTTTCAAGCCTCTTCTTATCAGTTATATCTGTATTGATGATAAGTATGGATTTCGGTTTTCCTTTGCTGTCATGCATCAAAGTCCAGCTGCTATCGACGATGACTTCCTTTCCTTCTTTTGTCACCTGATGCATCTCACCCATCCACTCTCCGTTCTCCATAACGCTTTTGTTAGCTTCGATGAGTTCTGATGACTCCGTTTTATATATAAGATTAATTGCATTTTTGCCTGTGACTTCTTCTTCTTTCCAGCCATACAGGCGCGTTGAGCCTCTATTCCAGTAGATGAAATTGTGCTCTAAATCCCGGACAGCGATAGCCTCCTGTGCATGATCAAGAAGTGCTGCCTGCTCACGTATTTTTTCTTCAGTCTTCTTGCGTTCTGTGACGTCGTGGACGATCACCTGCATAGCACGCTTGCCTTTGTAGGTGAAGGGTATTGCAGATACCTCGACATCTATAATCGAACCATCAAACCTGATGAACTTTTCTTCTGTAAGCGGTACGTCCTTCCCCTCTTTCATCATCTTTTGTACGCGCTCATTGACGATTTCCCGATAATCAGCATGTACGAAATCCATAATCGATTTTCCAATGAGTTGTTCCGGGTCAGCTACGCCCATGAGTTTCGCTCCAGCACTATTTGAAAAAACAATCCTGCCTTCGCTGTGGATAGCGATTGCATCAGGGGAAAGTTCCACAAGTTTGCGGTAGTGCTCCTCGCTCTCTCGAATTGCATCTTCAGCCTGCTTGCGCTTTGTTATATCACGCTGTATCGCAAGAAAACCAATGATATTCCTATCTTTGTCAAGTATCGGATTTGCAGAGCCTTCAATATTCAAAAGCTTTCCATCCTTTGTCTTATTTACCAGTTCCCCATTCACAACCTTCTTTGCAAGAAGCGTCTCCCAGAAGTGTTTATAAACCTCAGCAGGATGTACCCCTGACTTTAAGATACGGGGTGTTTTTCCAAATGCTTCCTCCTTGCTGAAACCATATATCTGTTCAAAAGCAGGATTGACATACACTATATTGCCGTCGATATCTGTTATAAAGGTAGCATCAGCCGATCGGTCAATTCCCAACCTGAACTTTAATAGCTCCTCTTCAGATATTCTGTGCTTGGCTATAACTTTCGATACGACTATGCCGAAAATAAGAAAAAATAGTATCCAGACCAATCTGAGGTATAATTCAAAATCTAATGAATCGGGAATCAGTACGCTCTGAAAAGACTTTTTATAGAAAAACAGAAAATCTATGAGGGCGTCAATTACCCAGACAACCAGCCCTATAGCGACTGAAAGAACAATAACTTTATATTCAGTTTTCATAATTTTTCCTCTACCCTTATCTACTATTACCTACACTAATTATTAGAACTTAAGAGTTTTGCGGTTTCTAATAAATCGTAAAGTTTATTGTATTTTTGCTCAGCTTTTCTATAAATAGAAATGTTTAAGTATTAATAGTTACATCAATAAAATCTGTCTAAAAATAGACAGGCTTTACTAAAATTTTAAAGCTTGAACTAATAGACTAGGACGGAGTAGTGTATGAAATGCTGCATAGGTGACATCGTAAAATTTAAAGTTGGAGCGAATGAAATACAGAAAGGTGAAGTTCAATTTGTAGAAGAAAGCTGTGATGAGGATATACTGTATATAAATAGTTTCAGCGGATGGGCATACAAAGTCAAAGAAAAGAAAATCATATCACGAAATAATATAAAAAATAGATTTAATATAAATAAATTTTGTTTATCCAAAAGAGTGGGACTTCATCGGGGGGAAACATCAGTTTCTCCCCAATCCTGATATTTTCAAAAAATTTTCAATTATCCTTAATCCCTGCGGCGTGAGCACGGACTCAGGATGGAACTGCAAACCAAATATCGGTCTCTTCTTATGCTTTACTCCCATTATTATGCCATCCTTGGTATTTGCAATAACCTCAAGTTCATCAGGAAGCCTTGTGACTGCCAGCGAATGATAGCGCCCTCCCACAACAGGATTTGGGATGCCGTCGAATATGCTATCATCATTGTGGTATATCTTTGAGGTCTTGCCGTGTAAAGGGCCCGAGGGCGAATGGCTTACCTCGCCTCCGAAGGCTACTGCTATCGCCTGATGACCAAGGCAAATCCCAAGCAAGGGAACGCTTGATTCATTGATAATATCAAGGCATGTTCCGATATCCTGTGGATTCGCAGGATGTCCCGGACCTGGTGATACTACGATAGCATCTGGATGGATTTCCTTTACTTCGCTGAGCGAGACTGTGTTCGGGACAACAACCGTATTAGGCTCGAATATCGACACATAGTCCACAAGGTTCCACACAAAGGAATCCTTGTTGTTCACAAATAAGATTCTCATGTTCCTCCAATTGCTTTTATCATCGCTGCCATCTTGCGTTCTGTCTCATTATACTCATATTCGGGGTCAGAATCCGCCACTATACCAGCGCCAGCCTGCACTATTGCCGTTCCACCGTTTTTGATTATCGTCCTTATAACGATAGCAAAATCAGCATCCCCATTCCATGAATAGTAGCCCACGCCCCCGCCGTATATGCCGCGCGCATCCTTTTCAAGCTCATGTATGATCTCCATCGCCCGTATCTTGGGAGCTCCTGAGAGCGTGCCTGCTGGAAATATAGCACGTGTGGCATCGAACTGGTCGCATTCATCTCGAAGCAGACCAGAGACCGTGCTTTCGATATGCTGGACATGGGAATACTTAAGCACAGACATGAAATCATCAACTTTCACTGTGCCCCCTTTTGAGACCATCCTGACATCGTTGCGCCCAAGATCGACAAGCATCACATGCTCAGCCCGCTCTTTCTCGCTACTCATCATCTCTTTTGCGAATGCTTCATCCTCACCCGCAGTCTTACCTCGAGGGCATGTCCCAGCGATGGGATTGATAACTACCCGTCGATTGTGGACAGAAAGCAGGGTCTCTGGGCTTGCACCTATGATGCCTGTGCCGTTGAACTCAAAGAGGTACATATAAGGGCTTGGATTGACGTCCCGAAGCGCTATGTACAGCTCAAGAGGTGTCTTTTCTGTGGTTATTTCATACCTGCGCGAGAGCACTACCTGAAAGATGTCGCCGTCTATTATGTGTTTTTTTGCTTTCCTGACAGCCTCTTCGTATTCTTTTTTGTCCATGTTGCATCCCATACCAAGAGAGGATTTCTTTGAAATCGCAAGCGGTTTTGCAGATGATATCACAGAGGCAAATTCATCTGCATCTGCCCGTGCATCCCTGTATACGCTTTCAGGCTCCCCGAAGACAAATGGGGTCATAACGATGTATGTCTTATCTGTCAGGTGGTCGAAAACCACGGTTTTTGTCGTGATGGCGAATTGTGCATCAGGCGTATAACTTTTTTTTGGCTGCATACCGAGCCAGCAATCATACACCATATCATAAGCGCAAAAACCAATTGCTCCGCCAAGGAATGCCTGTCTGTCAAAACCCCTGCCGATGAACTTTACGCCCGAAGCCGCAAAAGCAGACCGCATGGCATCCATCGTATCAAAACCGTCTTTTATCTTGCCTTTGTTACCATTGAGGTCACATACCTTTGAAAGCGATGCTTCGATAAAACTGATTAAATCTGTCCTGCGGGTATAATCAAGCGTTAACACACGGTTCTTGAGCGTGACAACAGCGTCAGGTTCTGCTCCAACAAATGAGAAGCGTGCATGCTGTTTCTCTTTTTCCACTGATTCAAGAAGATATGCGTATTTCCTGTCCATTATCTGAGCGTACAGGTCAAGAGGTGTACATTCGGTTCTTACTTCTGCTAACAACTGGATTATCACAGGCTTTTTTTCTGCAAGACTGATGAATTCCTTCTTGTTTATATCAAATTCCATTATGCCCTCGCAGTGTTGATGAAATCAACAACCTTTTTTGCATCTTTTTTTCCATTCATTTCAACGCCTGAAGCAGTGTCGACTGCATATGGGCGCACTATCCTGACAGCATCTTTCACATTCTGCGGATTCAGCCCGCCTGCTAATATCACAGGCATGCCTGCTTTAAGTACAACCTCAGAACTTACCTCCCAGTTGTGTGGAGTTCCTGTTCCACCGGTTTTCCCATCAACCACAGTATCGAGAAGAACAGCATCCGCTATCCCTGAAAGTTCTCTTATCTGCTTTATGAGCGTGATCGATTCAGCGTTTTGTGGCACAGGAATTGTTTTAATGAGTTTTACACCAGCTTCCTTGATTTTCTGAAGTTCAGAAAGTGGAAGATGGTTGTGTATCTGGACTGCACCAGGTCTTGCTTCCTGAATCATCTGGAGCGCCCTCTCAGCATTCTCTGGCATGATAACAAGCACGGAAGTTACAAAAAGAGGAGCCCTTTTTATTAACTCGGATGCAGCAGCAAGACTGATTTTCCTGGGAGAATCCACAGGTACGTCTGTAATAAAGCCCACAGCATCAGCCCCGGCATTTACTGCTATGCCAAGGTCGCGTTCGGTCTTGAGCCCGCATATTTTTACTTTCATAGTTATCTCTTATCTTATCTTGTCACTACCATCATTTCATTTCCATTTTTCATGAATTCATAGTCGATCTTTTTTATCGATATTTTAAATCGCTTAAAGTCCCTATCCTGCATTAAAGTATCAACAAATGACGATTTTTTCCCTCTTAAGTTCACAATCGGAAAAATACGAATTTCTTTTGATGTTATCCTGAGAAGTTCCAGAATAACTTTCCTGTGCATATCATAATCTACATGATCTTCGTACAGAAACAAAAAATGTGACACAAGAGAAATGGTGAACTGATTATCTACGAAAGCTGTAGAAGGATGTTCAACAGGTATGTATCTTTTCGTTCCATATTTTTTAAAATCTTCAATAAATAATCTATATGCTTTTTCCCGCTGAATTTTGAGCGCCTGTATATCTTTGAAAAAAGTCCATACATACAAATCAGCGATATCAGGCAATTGTTTTACTACCATATCAAGGTCTTGCCTGCATTTCTGCTCGATTTCAGATGGGCTCAGGGAATAAATTCTATCTGATGCGGTTACATTGTACCCTTTTGCATTTGCTTCAGCACAGAAAGAACTTGCTCCAGATGCAACATCAAGAATTTGTTCATTTTTGGGCAGATTATCTAAATCGAACATTTTATAGTACTCTTCAAATGTCCGTCCTATCAAGACAATGTTTTTTAGATTCAATTGTTTATACATATTCTTTGAAATTAAATTACAAGAACACCGCCAGCTTCTCAGGTTCTCCGGCTGCGCCCACGAAGTCTTTAAGCTTGTTCAGGGCTGCGCTGCTGTCGATTGATTGATTCGCCATCTTTATCCCTGAAGTCAGATCATTTGCTTTTCCACCAACAAGCAGCGCAGCGCCTGCATTGATAGCTATGATATCGCGCTTTGCTCCTTTTTTGCCTTTAAATACTTCTACTATATCCTTTGCATTTTCAGCAGGTGTGCCGCCTGCAATCTCGCCAATAGATGCGCGCCTGATGTTCAGCTTCTCAGGGGTTACAGTATATTTTGTGATTCTGCCGCTCTTCAATTCTACTATCCGGGTTTCTCCTGCATTTGATATTTCATCCATTCCGCTGCCGTGTACTACGAGCGCTCTTTCAGTGCCAAGAATGTTCAGGACGTTTGCCACAGGTTCGCACAGCGAGCTATCAAAAACGCCTATCACCTGTGCTTTTGCATTAGCAGGATTGGTGAGAGGACCCAGGATATTGAACACAGTCCTGAAGCCGAGGTCTCGCCTTATCTGAGCCACGCGCTTCATCGATGGATGGAATACAGGAGCGAGCATGAACCCGATGCCCACGCTCTCGATGATTTTTTTCACCTCTTCCGGCGTGAGGTCTATCTTTATACCAAGCTCTTTTAATACGTCAGCACTTCCTGATTTTGAAGTGATGGAATAGTTCCCGTGCTTTGCTATTGGAACGCCGCAGGCTGAAGCCACGATAGCCGCGCCTGTACTTACATTAATCGTACCTGTTGAGTCTCCCCCTGTGCCGCAGGTGTCAACAAGGACGCCATGAACTTCCGGACTTATAATATTGGCAGCCGTTTTCATACCGCGCGCAAGACCTGCGATCTCAGCAGGTGTTTCGCCTTTCATCTTCAGCGCAGTCAAAAAAGCAGCTATCTGCGCATCTGTGGCTTCTGTGAATATCATGGATATTGCAAGTTCAGCCTCTTCTGCTGTCAGGCTCTGCTTCTGGATGAGTTTTTGGATGTATTCTTTCATTATAATCACTGTACGATTTTGTACATCAATGTATAAACGAGTACATTGTATATAAAAGTTACGTGATAGTTTCAGGAATAAATCTTTGCATGGGAAGCTCATTTTTTAAAGTATTTATATAAGAAAAGCATTAAGAGAGCGCATGAAACAGCAGAACGCATACAAATTACTCGCAGCACTCATGATCTTGATCATGATAATAGTGCCCGTGGCATACGTTGTAACAAGTCCAGCAAGTCAATCTGAGCAGCCGCCTCAGAATTCAGAATCCCAACAGGATAAATATGACCCAAGTTTATGGAACTCTTTCACAGCACAGCCCTTTGGCTCGATTTCAGATGCGCTGAACCTGACACCTCCCGGGGCAAGAATGGCAGCATATGCCGACCTTGATAGCATGACACCACAGATGATACAGCTGGCAAGAGCTAATTTGCCTGTAAATGACGTGGATTCGCTTTACAAATCAAATACTACAAAAATATATTATGCAGGTTTGCCAAATTCAACAAGCAGAGCACCCAATTTTCTTCTATTGAGCACGATGTCCGTTGAGAAAAATGATTTCCCATATATTGTTATACCTGGTACAAACAATATCCTCAGAAGGGAAGACACAGGAGCAATAAACATAATGGGGACCCCTGTTATTTATGCACCGCAGGATCAAACGGCAGCTGAAGTGCTTGAGATCATCTACAGCCTTAACAAAACGAACACTTCCTATGACCAGTATAAAGGACTGCTCGATAACGTAGATGTTGCGCCTTTACAGGAAGTAAATTCAACCGTAAGTTTCGCAGACCAGTTCTATAGAGGGGTCAGAGAAACCAATGGAAGTTACGAGAGGACTACAGCCTACCTGAACTTGAACCCAAGCATAGTGAAAAAGTTCAATCAGTTAAAAACTAATAGCACACAGAGAGGCTTTACTCAGTACAGCATTAATCAAAGTGGGAACTATACAATAGTCAAGGTGAGCGCACCTGACCTGTTCACGGTATGGTACGAGGAGTACTCGTGAATGATTTAAGTGGTTTGTGCTTAAAAAACACAAAAATTTAATCTTAATTCTTTTGAAAGCTGAAAAAATCCAACGATAAAACATTGAAGGTCAAAAAGGTAAAGAAAATTGCCAGAGGAATGTGTAAATGCCACTCTTCCTGCGCTTAAAATAGTGCAGATAAGCAAAGTATGAAAATAGCCATCTTGGGCGGCACAGGTAGAATTGGTGAAGGCTTGGCTTGCAGATGGGCACCACATCACGAGATTTACATCGGCTCAAGAGATATTGATAAAGCAAAAAATGCAGCATGCGGGTATGCATGCCAGCTCACAGATCGTGGAATCGAATGCAGAATTGATGGAGCCAGCAATAAAGAAGCTGTGGAAAAGGCTGATGTTGTTGTGCTCTCTATCCCGTATGAGGCTTCATTAGAACTTATAGAATGCCTTCGCCCAGTTCTAAAAAACCAGGTAATCATTTCACTTATTGTGTCTATGAAAAAGAATCAGTGGTTTGAGTACACACCACCAGATGATGGCTGTGCAGCCCTTCGTATCCAGAGCATGCTTCCAGGAATAAATGTGGTCTCAGCCTATCATAATTTGTAGCAGTTGCCATACATATGGTTATAAGCAGTCTCAAGTGTATATAACTTATGACATGGAAAGACTATATACTCTTAAAGAAGCA
>JAWOKW010000245.1:0-9760 GCA_033854095.1 Candidatus Methanoperedens sp.
TATCCAGATTTCTTCTTTGAGCATCAAACCTTATTAAGAAGCAGGTATTATTTAAGGTTCGCTCATCATGTCTAACGATATAATAACCAAAGTAAAACGTGTAAAATCAGCTTCAATTCCCCTTGCAAGTGTGCACTGTACAGTAAAAGACAGAGCCCTCACAGCCATGGCATCTGCTCTGAATTCAAACAGGGAAAAAATAATCTCTATCAATAAGAAAGACATCGCAGCCGCAGAAAAACTTGTAGAAGCAGGCAGGCTCTCAAAGGCGCTGCTCAAGAGATTGAAAGTGGATGACAGCAAGATAGATGAAATGATAGCAGGCATCAAAGATGTCATAAAATTCGAAGATCCTGTGGGAAAGACCCTTTCTGCCCTTGAACTTGACAGCGGGCTTGAACTGTACCAGGTCAGTTGCCCGATCGGAGCAATTGGCGTGATCTTCGAATCCCGACCTGATGTCGTTCCACAAATTATGTCTTTGTGCCTCAAGAGCGGGAACGCCACAATCTTCAAAGGAGGAAGCGAAGCTGCTCATTCCAATAGATCCATTTTTGATGTGCTTCTCAATGCGATTGAGAACACAGAAGGCATGCCCAAAGGTGCGTTCGCGCTCATGGAAACACGAGAAGAAGTCAATGAGATGCTGAAACTTGATGAATACATAAACCTCATCATTCCGAGAGGCTCAAATGAGTTCGTAAAATACATACAGGATAATACACGCATCCCTGTGCTGGGGCACTCTGCCGGCATATGCCATGTATATGTGGACAACGAAGCTGATATGAAAAAAGCAATAGACATATGCTTTGATGCGAAGGTGCAGTATCCTGCTGTCTGCAATGCGATGGAAACCCTGCTCGTGCATAAGGATATTTCAAAAAAGTTCCTCCCAGACATCGGAAGGAGGTACAATGAAGCAGGCGTTGAACTTCGATGCGATGAGCGCTCTTTTGAGATGCTAAAAGACATGGGCTTCCTGAAAGCGATCATCCATGCCACTCTCGAGGACTGGAAAACAGAATACAATGACCTCATACTCTCGATCAGGGTAGTGGATTCGCTTGAAGAAGGCATAGACCATATTAATACATACGGTTCGCATCATACAGACGCTATTGTGACCGAGAATCGAATGAATGCCTCAAAGTTCATCGAGCTTGTGGATTCGTCAAGCGTGATGTGGAATGCATCCACACGATTTTCAGACGGTTTCAGGTATGGAAAAGGAGCGGAAGTGGGCATTAGTACGAACAAGATACATGCGCGTGGACCTGTCGGGATGGAAGGGCTTCTGATTTATAAATATGCGCTTCTTGGGAATGGGAACAAAGTGGCGGATTATGTAGGTAAGAATGCCAGGAAATATACACATAAGAAGCTTAACATAAGCCTCGCTGACAGAATAGAAGGCATGAAATGAACACAATCGACAGGAAAGAGCTTTTCAGGGATATCAGGAGGATAGTCCTTAAAATAGGAACATCGTCCCTCTCAAACGAGGATGGAAGTTTTAACAGACGGTTGACAGAAGACATCGCGCGCCAGGTAGCAGTGCTCACTGGGCTTGGGAAAATTGTAATCATCGTAAGCTCAGGTGCCATAGGTATAGGATGTGGGGAGTTAAAAATGACATCCCGCCCACGTGAAATCCCGCTCAGGCAAGCTGCTGCAGCTGTAGGTCAGAATATTCTGATGCAGGAGTGGATGGCTGCTTTTAATAAACATGACCTCAAGGTGGCACAGATACTGCTGACCTATGAAGCCTTCTCGAACAGGATGACGTATCTTAATCTTCGCAACAGCATATCTGAGCTTTTAGAATTCAGGGTAATCCCAATAATCAATGAAAACGACCCAATCTGTGTGCATGAGATTGAGGCTACTTTCGGAGATAATGATAAGCTCTCAGCAATGGTTGCAAGCAAAGTTGAGGCTGAACTTCTTATTCTTTTATCAGATATAGATGGTCTGTACGATAAAAATCCCAAGAAAAGCGAAAACGCAAGGCTTATAAGTACTGTAGAAAAAATTACACCTGAAATAGAAAGTTACGGCGGAAAACCAGGTTTAAAAGGTACAGGCGGCATGAGAACCAAGATAGAGGCAGCCAAGATAACATCAATGGCAGGCTGCCATCTGGTGATCGCTAACAGCGCTGTCGATGACGTGATTATTAAGATTGTTGAAGGCGAGAACATCGGAACGCTCTTTATTGCAAAGGATGGGAAATATAAGAACAGGACTCGCTGGATAATCCTGTCAAAAGCCTCAGGCAAGCTCCTCGTGGATAGCGGTGCAAAAGAGGCTATTAAGAAGAAGATGGGGCTTTTGCCCTCAGGGATTATCGAGGTGGCTGGAATGTTCGACAGGGGGGATATTATCGAGATCGAAAATGAGAGCATGGTCTTTGCAAAGGGTATCACGGATTATGCTTCGTCTGAATTGAATAAAATAAAAGGGAAGCAGTCAGATATGATCGAGGGGATACTGGGATATAAAAATTATGACGAAGTCGTCAGGAAAACAAACGTAGGGCTGCTGTGAATCTACATGCAAAAACAAGACCAAAAGCTATATATACAAAATAATAAATTATGTTACCGACAAAAACGGATAGACTTAAAAAAGACAACAAAAAACGAATTACATAGAATGAGTAGGTCTGAAAAAATGCAAGTAAAAATGTTTAAAATACTTTTCTTCGTATTAACTGGAATTGTTTTATTCTTAATCTCGCAGGCAGGTGCTTCTGAGAATTCGTGCATCGACTGCCATAAAACATTATCTCCTTTTACTGAAGTTCAAAAACAGTTTAACCAGATAAGAATCCAGCATCTTGAAAAAAATGTATCCTGTTCACTTGAATGTCATGAAGATAGGGTACTACAACTCAGCACAGCAAATTATCAGCAGTGGTCAGAGTCTGTTCATGCTCTGAAAGGAGTAACATGCGATGTATGCCATGGTGGTGACCCAAATCAGACTACTAAAGAAAAAGCGCATGCAAATCTTAAGAAACCGACGGACCCTGAAAGTCCAGTATATTATACCAATGTTCCAGAAACATGCGGTAAGTGCCATTCTAAAGAATTAAACAGTTTTCAAAGCAGTAAACATTACCAGAAGCTTGAGGCATTGGAAACCGCCCCAACATGCACGACATGCCATGCACCTCATACATTTAATGTTCTGAATCCAGAAGAATTTAGAAATTTCTGCGGAAATTGTCATTCAGTTTATAAAAAAGTAGCACCATACGATATTCCGCTCAGAGCTGAGGATATGCTTGGAAGAGTAAATAAACTGAAATTCAATATCGATATGGCAAATCAGGATATCTTTTGGGCCAAAAAGAATGGAACTGATGTAACACAGGCGCAGGAACATGCAGATAATGCATTAAGTATGCTCGATAATATGACGGTTCTATGGCATGAGTTCAATCTCACGCATTTTGAAGATGAATTAAATTCAGCTGATAAGGAAGTAAAAGCAGCAGAGGATATCGTCAAACCAGCCCCTACTGCATCTGAAACTGTACCTCCTAAAGCACCTGGGTTTAGCGGAGCGGCAGGAATAGTATCGCTGCTGGCTGTATTGTATATATTAAAAAAGAAGTGAGAAAACAATGCAGCCGCACTTAAAAAGAGCTATTACTCTACTGGCGATTGCGTTGATTGCTTTTATCTTTGTCAGGTCAATGATTGTCCCTGCCTCTTTTGGGCAATATGGCTGGTACAGGGCAGATTCGGTTATTGAAATCAGGAATCTCACTGTAGAACATGCAGGGTCAGCGAGTTGCAGCGGAGATAGCTGCCATGAAAGCATTTATTCGATATGGAGTAATTCCAGCCACAAAACCGTGAATTGCGAAACATGTCACGGACCCGCAGCAAATCACGTCAACAATGTCAGGATAATGCCCCAGCCTGCGAATGATTCAAGAGATTATTGTGGCCTATGCCATTATAAACGCGTAGCAAGACCAGCGGATTTTCCGCAGATAGACCCTGAAACCCATGGTGAAAATTTAAAATGTACGTATTGCCATAACCCGCACAAACCATGGTTCGTATAAAAGGAGATTGAAAATGAATACATCGAGGCGAGAATTCATCAAAATGGGATGCAAGGTCATTATTGGAGCGTCTGCAAGCGCTGTTATCATCGAACCTCTTATTAAAAACAGTATTGCTGCTACAAATCAGAGCGGAGGGTATGACTGGAATGAACATTACTGGGGCTATGTCGTTGATACCCGCAAATGTATCGGATGTGGAAGATGCGCAAGAGCATGTAAACTTGAGAACCATGTCCCGTTTGATGAACCTGTTTACAGGACATGGGTTGAAAGATACAGAGTACTGAACGACAACGAAGTGAAAATAGATTCGCCTAATGGAAGTATCGACGGGTTTACTGATGATATTCCTGCTGAAAACATCAAAAAAGCCTTTTATGTTCCTAAGTTATGCAATCATTGTGAAAACCCTCCCTGTGTTCAGGTTTGTCCCGTGGGAGCCACATATGAAACAAAGGACGGGGTCGTTCTTGTGGACTATGATTATTGTATAGGATGCAGATATTGTATACAGGGCTGTCCTTATGGTATGAGATACTTTAATTCTGAAAAGAGGACTGCCGATAAATGTACTTGGTGCTATCACAGAATCACCAAAGGGCTTTTGCCTGCATGTGTTCAGGCATGTCCTGTTGGAGCGCGGATATTTGGAGACCTCAAAGACCCTGAGAGCGCGGTAAATAAAATATTAGACAAAGAGAGGATCATGGTCCATAAACCGGAACTGGGGACTAAACCCAAAGTATACTATGTTGGAATGGACAGAGAGGTGAAATGATGGATTTAATTTCTGGATTTGTATATCCCAATGAAGTTGAAATACAGTGGAGCATTCTAATCGTATTATATCCATATATAACCGGACTTGTTGCTGGAGCTTTTATTGCCTCGTCGCTATATCATGTTTTTGGTAAAAAAGAAATAAAACCTGTAGCAAGATTTGCCCTGCTTACAGCTTTGTCTTTCCTTCTTGTCGCAACGATGCCTCTTCTAGCACATCTTGGGCGTCCTGAACGGGGGGTTGAAATCATGTTTACACCTCACGTTACCTCAGCTATGTCGGGATTCGGATATATATATTCATTTTATCTGATTGTTGTAGTGCTTGAGATATGGCTGTCGTTTAGAGAAGATATTGTCAAGCTCGCACTTAATTCTAAAGGATGGAGGGAACTATTATACTCAGGACTTGCACTTTTTTCATATGATATCTCAGAAAAAGCGCTGCACAGTGATGAAAAACTTGCAAAGAAGCTTGCAATCATAGGTATTCCATCTGCTGCGTTCTTGCACGGATATGTGGGTTTCATTTTCGGTGGAATTAAAGCTAATCCGTGGTGGTCAACTCCACTTATGCCTGTCATATTTCTGATGTCAGCCATTGTGTCTGGCATAGCACTTCTGATTTTACTCTATATAGCAGCCATGAAGATCAGAAAACACGCTATAGACCATAAATGTCTTCATTCGCTGGCACATTATCTGTGGATTTTCCTGATACTGGATGTGGCACTTGAAATGCTTGAGATCGTTAGCATGAAATATGAATCGCTTGAGCAAATCGATATCATCAACAGGCTGCTTTCAGAGAAGATCGCTGTTACTTTTTATGGTGTACAACTGACATTGGGTATCTTTATACCGTTCATACTCCTCCTGCTGGTAGGTATCATAAAGAACCGCGAAACACTTAAGACCATGATGATAACGATTTCTTCCATTTGTGTTGTCATCGGCGTGTTTGCCATGCGCTGGAACGTGGTAATTGGAGGACAGGAGATATCCAAGAGTCTCAGCGGCACTCTTACGTATGTTCCTGTTTTCTTTGGTCAGGAAGGTATCCTGCCTGCTGCAATCATAATTATAATTCCATTCATCATCCTGTTGATTGTAACTTATATACTCCCGCCATGGAAGGACATGGAAACAGAACAGGATTTGAAACAAAAATCGTAAGGTATTTATTGTATCAGATCATCAATTCATTTTGAACTGCTAAACTAAAAAACGGGTATAGAGTTCATGCAGTAGGATAGAATATTGGAAGTGTTATATAAAGGATTATTTATAAAACGGTGAACCGAAAAATGTTTTTAAAAACAAAAAAATTAAAAATGATATACGCAGGATTGTTATTCAGCAGCATATTATTCACATACTTTATTGTTCCTACAGGGGCATCAAATTTAGATGCTCTTAATAACTCATGTGTCTCTTGCCACAAGACATTATCCCCTTTTACAGATGAGCAGAAACAATTTAATGAAATAAGGCTCAACCATATTGAAAGGAATATAACCTGCTCTCTCGAATGCCATGAAGATGTTATCAGGAAAAGAGCAAGCGATAACTTCCAGCAGTGGTCTGATTCTTCTCATTCCAAGTATTTCGTCACATGTGATGCATGTCACGGCGGGAATCCGGCAGTAACAACAGAAAAAGATGCTCATGCTACCATGAAAAATGTATCAGACCCTAACAGCACTATTTACTTTAAAAATATTCCCGATACCTGCGGAAAATGCCATGCCGAAGAGCTTGACCATTTCAAGAACACCATGCATTATCAGAGATTGAGATCCACATCCAGCGGTCCATCATGTGTTACATGCCATCAGCCTCATAGCTTCAAGGTACTTAAATCATCTGAACTTACCACTGTGTGTAGCGTTTGCCACAACTCAAAAGACAATATCGCGGCAGCAAGTGTTCCCACAGATGCAAAAATTGCCCTTGAAAAAGCGGATGAATTCCAGCAAGAAGTCTTGAATGCAAAAAATGCCATTGCTAATGCAAAATCAAAAGGAAAAGATGTCTCCTTAGCTCAGATGGATCTGGATAAAGCAACGTCAGTAATGAATGATGTTCCTTCCCTGTGGCACGGATTTAATCTAAATAACTTTAATCAGCAAATTCAAGAAGGAATCAATTGGGCCAAAAAAGCCGAATATAGCGTATCTGGTGTCGAACCTACTGTGCCAAGTGCACCATGGCCAGGCATAGCTCTGGTTTTTGGGATTTTTATAATAATATATTTAATCAAAAAATCGTGAAAGGGAATTCCAATGGATAAAATACCACTTACAACAGTTATTAAACACTGGATTTTAGCGCATAAGCTTCCGATCATAATTGTGCTGGTCGTTCTCTTCTCAGCAGGAGTAGTTGTCACTGAAAAATTGCTTGAAATAACTGAGAATCCCGCATTTTGTGGAAAGAATTGTCATATCATGAGACCATACTATGATTCATGGCGTGCCTCTTCACATAGTGATGTCCGATGTGTTGAATGCCATTATGAACCAGGAATTATAGGTCATATAAAAGGAAAGATAAACGGGCTTATGCAATTCTACAGCTATGAGACTACTGTTGAAGAGTATTCAGGACAGCTGTATGCAAAAGTAATGGATAATAACTGTCTCACATGCCATGAGAAACGCATCTTTTCTTCTGATGTTAATTATATGGGTGTCAATTTCAGCCACAAAAACCATTTACTTGAACAAAAAAGAGGGATTGGATTGACATGCACGAGCTGCCATTCAATGCTTGTAATCGGTATGAAAGAGCACCAGTCTGTAACAGATCCATCGTGTGACCAGTGCCATCCGAATATTGCACAAAAGGATGTAGGGCACATAGTGGTCACAAATTCAACCTGCTTTACATGTCATTTCAGGGACGTACCTGGCAATACCTCTATATCAGGCTGCCCATCATGCCATGGTCCTCCACAAGAAATGACGCACAGCAATTATACAAACTTTAACCATACAATACATCTGAACCGTGGATTTGAGTGCCTCACATGCCATACGAACGTATCAACAGGTGCGAATGATGTCGTTCCAAAGGATAAATGCTATTCATGTCACAATGTTAAGGAAAGGGTTGAAAAGTACGACGATTTCAGTTTTATACATAAAAACCACGTTACAAACAATAAGATCGCATGTTATAACTGCCATTCCAATGTCAAACACAATCCTGAAATAAAGCCTAATCTGTGTGCTACCTGCCATGCCAGTGAGCATCCAAGTGATTGGTTAACGACACATAAGACGCAGGTTTTAATAGGAAAAGTATGCAGCGACTGCCATCAGCCGAAGTTCTGCTCAGATTGCCATGCCACTGGAGTATCAAGCGGTAAAAAAGCCGCTGCAATTACGCAATGAAGATTCACTATGAGAGAGCTCATATCAAAATCATATCTGATGTTTATGAGCCTTCAGAGGATTCTTTTTTGCTTGCAAAAGTTGCATTAGACGAGATAAAAGGTGCAGAAAAGATCTTAGAGGTCGGGTGCGGCAGTGGGATAATTTCGTCAGTTATAAAAGCAAACACAAAAGCAAATATAATCGGGATTGATATAAGTCCTCATGCAGTGAAATGCACAAAAGAAAATGAAGTTGAAGTAATAAGAGGAGATTTGTTAAGCTGCATTAAAGGTAAGTTTGATATAATCATATTTAATCCCCCCTACCTTCCAACTGCTGAAGAAGAAAGAAGTAATGATTGGATAAGTGTGGCTATAGATGGAGGATATGATGGCAGGAGAGTGATTTACAGGTTTCTGAAAGACTCTATGAACCGCCTTACTGAAAACGGACGAATTTTGATGCTGCTATCCTCGCTGACAGGTTTAGAAGAAGTAAAATCAATGATGGCGTCGGCTGGCTATGCCGTAGAGTATAGGGTTCAGGAAAGATTGATGTTTGAACATCTCACTGTCATAGCAGCAAGAAAACAAAGTGCTGCTGGACGCTAAGGCTAAACATCTATCTCTGCAAATCTATCGATGTCAGTCCTGTGACCCCAGATATCTCCAACTATCAATTTTATGTTCTTCATCTTTAGAAACATCTTTGTGGTATTCGAAATCGTCTTGTGATAGGACGAAGGCAATTGTATCCGTTTCAGTTTCGGGCATTTCTGTATAACATCAAAGATATTCTTTTCAGAGGGTCTGAAACAAAAATGCACATTCTCTTCATTTTCACCAACATTTGTGAGGTCTTCCTCAGAGCCTATAATACTAAAAACGACTTTCATAATATGTCTATATGGTGATACTACTATTTATATTTTTTTACCCATCAGTACTGAGTTCAATTCTTAAACTGACATTAATTAGGAAATATCGATTTCCACGCCATATACCTTTTCAGGATTGTCTTTATGTATCTTCCAGAATACATCTTCGCCCCATTCTGGAATCAGTTGTTTTGTCCTTCTGGGGACGGTCTTTGGTCCAAGCACAGAGCCGGGTCTTTTCAGGTCGTCGATGTAATCAGTTTCCATCATGAAGCGCGCTCCTTCGCCAAGCGCTCTCTGCACAGCATCTTCACCTGCGAGCACGCTTGGGAAAATCCCTGTTCTCTCACAGAGCTTAACCATGGGCGGCGCAAAATGTTTTATCACTTTTTCACGCCGCAAGCCCGCATCTTTTGCAATCCCTGCGATCTCCTCGATCGTTCCTTCTGTTGCGCTCTCTGTATGGAGCTGCACTGCGCAGCCAGCATCCTTAGAAAGTGAAAAACTGTGGCGCATGAGTTCATTTGAAGCATCCCATGTTCCTTTATTCACAGGATAATGCGGGCGCCCAGACTTCAACCCCACAGCAAGCCCTTTATTGACGTACTCGCAGGCTATTTCAAGCCCGCCTTTCAT
>JAWOKW010000246.1:0-4047 GCA_033854095.1 Candidatus Methanoperedens sp.
CTGTGGTCGCTCATATTCATACTACTGTGGTCGCTCATATCCAATTGCTCAGATGCACTGGCAAAATAAGCGAAAGCCACAGAAAACATAATCATAGATAAAACGATTAACGTTTTTTTGCTCATTATTTTTCCTCCTACTTTACATTGTTTGTAAAACTGAGCTTAGACTGTATAACCAATATTTAATACTTGCTATTAATTAACAGTATATGTTCTGATAATCTTGTAGAAGCATATATGAGCGGCAAAAATCCATCGTTCGACAAGAAAAAGCTATGCATCCCTGCGGTTGTAAGAATTGGTGTCACAGGTCACCGTGTGCTGAAGAATGAACAGCAGCTCATTGAAAGTGTAAAGAACGTGCTCAGAAGACTGGATGAAATTCTGGATCAGCTGCTGAGACACACACAGCATAAATTTATAATTGTTTCACCTCTGGCTGAGGGTGCTGACAGACTTGTGGCAAAAGTTGTCATAGAGTGGAAGGTAAATGTGGAGATGGATAGACCATGTCTTGAAGCTGTACTTCCGCTGCCTGAAGCAGATTATCTCAAGGATTTTATAACGCAGGAATCTAAGAATGAGTTCAGGGCACTTCTGGCAAAGGCAAGGTCAACCAAGATACTTGGGGAAGCTGATTCCCGTAAGGCTGCATACGAACAGGTCGGGCGCTATGTTGTTGAGAACTGCGATGTACTCATTGCTATCTGGAACGGAAAACCAGCGGCAGGAAAGGGAGGAACTGCTGAGATTGTAGATTATGTGCACAGGGAAGGAAGGTCTCTTTTCTGGATTAACTCTGAAAATGGCAGTATAAAAGAAGAAATTCATGAAGAACATATATTGAGATCTTTTGAAAACCTTGATATTTATAATGTTGAACCTTTAAGTGCTTCTGAAATGAATTCAAAGTTTGAGGCGCGATATAGTATTCTGACTAAAAAAGCAGAGGATTCAGGAATTCCACCTGATTTGCTATGTTGGAACCTGCTTCCACAGTTTGTCCGTGCCAGTCTGCTTGCGGGGCGCTACCAGAGCCGCCACATGATAGCAGGCAGCCTTACTTATGTCCTTGCTGCTATGGCGGTTGCAACAGTTACGCTCCAGAGGATTTTCTTACCTGGTTATCCACAATTTCTCTGGATTGAGTTCATCTGGATACTCTTGATTCTTATAGTGCTGAAGCTATCGCATCGCAACGACTGGCATCGCAAATGGATCGATTACAGATTTCTGGCAGAGCGCCTGCGTGCTGCTCTTTTTTTGTGCGTGGCTGGCATCAGATGTGAACCTCCCAGGGCGCCTCCGCATCTTAGCCTTTCTCATAGACCTGATGACTGGATGGTCAGGGCGTTTGAATGGATATGGAACAGGCGAATGCAGGTGCCTAAACTTGAGTTTGAGTCGCTGAAAAACTTTTTACTGGCAGCATGGATAGATGACCAGGTATCATGGTACAGGAATACAAGTGAGAGGCACAGGCGAAAGCATATGCTGCTTTCTTATTTTGGTGAAGCACTGTTTCTTTTGACCCTTGTAGTGGCAGCAATCGAGGCTGCTCAGATTATTCTTTTCCTGCCGGCAGGTTTTTACTCAGTAGCCGATATACTTAAATCAATGGCAACAATACTGCCTGCTGTGGGCGCTGCTCTGGCTGGCATCCGAGTTCATCGTGAATACCTGAGGAACGCTGAGCGGTACAGCCATATGGCTGCGCATCTGTCATCGATCAGTGAAAGGCTCAAGGAGGCAAAAGACATGAAGACGCTGACCCGTCTGCTTGAGGAAGCCAATGAGCTGATGCTCAGGGAGAACCAGGACTGGCGTGTGGTATTCCTTTTCCAGAAACTGGAGGCACCGTGATACATCCATTAGCAAAGAAATAAATATAAACCTGTGCAAGTAATTAAACTGAAGGTATGAGCGACATTTTCTTCAGTTACGCAAGTGAGGACAAAGCCGTGGCAAAAATCATTGCAGGAGCACTTGAGGCTCGGAAGTATTCAGTGTGGTGGGACACGGTTATACCCCCAGGGGAAACATTTGATGAGGTTATCGAGCGGGAATTAGATGCTACGAAGTGCGTGATTGTTCTGTGGTCACATGAATCTGTGAAATCAAAGTGGGTGAAAACAGAAGCCTCTGAAGGCGATAGGCGCGGTATTCTTGTTCCAGTTTTGATTGAGAAGGATGTTAAAATTCCTCTGGCTTTCAGGCGGATTGAAGCAGCAAAGCTCACAGACTGGGACGGAACACAGCCCAATCCAGAGTTTGACCTGCTGCTGAAGTCGATATCAAAGATTTTGAGCAGATATGGGGATAAAGAAGAAAGTAATAAAAAACCAAAAGTTAAAGTAAAATTGGCAGCCGGACAAGTGATGGAATTAGAAGCGCGTACAAAAGCTGAAGAAGGAAGCAGCAAAAATGAGGAAACCCTCAAAACCTACACAAACTCAATCGGCATGGAATTCGTGCCTGTTCTAGCTGGAGAATTTGATATGGGTTCGCTGGCAAATGAAGCAGGCAGGTATGATGATGAAGGCCCTGTGCACCGTGTGAAACTCACAAAGGCTTTTTACATGGGCAAATTCGAGGTCACGCAAAAGCAATGGCGTGATGTTATGGGAACTAATCCTTCTTATTTCAGCGATGATGGTCTGCCTGTCGAGCAAATTTCATGGAATGATATTCAGGAATTCATCGAAAAACTGAACAAGAAAGAAAACACGAACAAATACCGCCTTCCTTCTGAGGCAGAATGGGAATATACAGCTCGGGCAGGCACGGTTACACGATATTATTTTGGCAATGATGAAGCGATGCTGGGCGATTATGCATGGTATTACACAAACTCAGACCGCAAAACGCATTCGGTCGGTCAAAAGAAGCCAAATCCATGGGGACTTTATGACGTGCACGGCAATGTCTGGGAATGGGTACAGGATATATATCAGGATAGTTATAGTAGCGCCCCTACAGATGGCAGTGCATGGGAAGGAGATGGCTCCGAACGTGTCCTTCGGGGTGGTAGCTGGTTTGACGACGGCAGGATATGCAGGTCAGCGTTTCGCGGTTACCTCGACCCTAGCGCCCACGGCTTCAACTTCGGCTTTCGCCTTCTGAGAGATTTGTAGTTACTTTTTACTTTACCGCCATCAGCGCCGAGTGGCAATCCTTATATAGATTGTTCACTTTCCAGAGACCAAAGTTTACAATCGGTGGCTTATGTCAGAATTTGGAAGCGAATTAAAAAATGTACTTACAAAATATGAATCTGCTAAATATAATTTCTTTAAATGGAGATTTGAATCCACGTTCGTGAACAAACTATCCCTTGCTGTATTCTTTGCATGTTTGACTGGTTTGTTCGCCCAGTTCAGGTTTTATCTTCCCTATACACCTGTGCCTGTAACAGGGCAGGTGTTTGCTGTTCTTCTTTCAGGTGTGATCCTGGGCAAATGGTATGGCGGGATGAGCCAGGGTTTTTATGCTGGCTTGGGAGCAGCAGGACTTCCTTGGTTTGCGAGCCTTAAGGGGGGGCTGGCTGTTCTCACAGGCGTGGATGGCGGCTACATCATTGGATTTATTGCAGCATCGCTGATAATCGGGTGGTTCACAGACAGATATGTGAGGTCTCGAAGCTTTACAGGGATTTTCATTCTCATGATCACTGGTGTTGCTGTGATCTATTTATTTGGAGCGTTCCAATTATCGTTCGTACTTGGAGTAAATGCAGAGAAAGCGATTGAACTTGGAGTGCTGCCTTTCATAGGAGTTGACCTGTATAAAGCATTGATAGTAGCTGCAATAGCAACAGCGGTGACCCCAAGAACAGCATACGGAACTGAGATCGATTCTCGTAGATGATATATATCGCAGATGCTTCCCTCTTCATCACCAGAAAAAGGCTTGAAGGAAATGTCATAACAGTGCCCTCTGTAGTTGAAGAGCTAAGAGACGAAAATGCCCGTACAACGATGGAATTAATGAACACACAGATTGAGCCCCCACTTTTAAGTTTCATTGATGAAGTCAGGTCAAAAGC
>JAWOKW010000247.1:0-15270 GCA_033854095.1 Candidatus Methanoperedens sp.
CATATAAGATTTTGTTTAAAACTGCTATTTTATTGTCAGAAGATGATGAAATTTTGAGTTTTATTTATTCGTTAGATGAATTATCAGAAACTCTTGATAAAGGAACGATATTAAATCCTTTAACAGAAAGCTTACGGAAAGAATTGGCTCAACGCTTTCCCATCATATCAACGGAGTTGTATGAAAAAGATATGCTTGATATATTGAATTTACTTCAGGAAGAAGTTCGAGAAAAGATTTTTTTTAATAAACATGAAGATATCCAAGATTTATTAATAAAACAATCATTTATTAAAGAGAAAATAATAGAAGAAATTCTTGAGAATAATGGGCAGATTGTAGTATTAATTCTGATAGATGGATTATCATATTTCGATTTCAAAAAAATATTTGAAACTCTTGGGGATGATTTTATATTCGGTTATAAGCCGGTAATCGTCGATACCATAACTAATACGGTATATGGTTTTACTAACATCATTTATGGAAAAAATGATATTCCACTTTCAGTAAGCCTACATGATCATGGATTCAAATCTTTAGGATTCTCATACTGGGAGCGTACAGATAATGAGCTTACCGATAAATTGTTTTTAGGAATTAGTAATTATTTCAAAATAAATTCATTTCAGAAAATCATCGACACCATTTCCGAGGAAGTTTCAAGGTGTAAAAAAGAAGAGCGAATCTATATTCAAATATTAAGGGAAGGATTAGATAAATTTTCTCATGAAAAAAGAGAACGGATTGACATAAATGGAGAGATTAATAATATCTTTGCTGATGTTAAAAGTTTATCTGAAATACTCAAAAAGACCAAATGCAAATTTAAGATATACTTAACTTCTGATCACGGTATTTTATGGAATAAAGATAGACTAAAAGTCATTGGATTACCATCTGATCTTAAGAATAAAATAACTAAAAATAGATTTTATCAACAAGAGTGCTTATTGGATGTATTACCCACAGATATATCAGATGATTGCATAAAAATTAAAATAGAATCGAATAATTTCTATATGCTAAGATATCCATATTTATTCAAAAACTTACGCAGTAATGAACAAGGTGTACATGGTGGTTTTTCAATGGAAGAGAGTTTAGTACCGTTAATAGAACTGGGAGGGTGAATAAATGCAATTATTTATAGGACGCGACATTAAAACAAAAGAAAATGCATACATTGATGCGTCCAAATCAAGACCGATTTTAATTTGTGGTAAGCGTGGATCAGGAAAATCTTATACATTAGGAGTAATTGCCGAAGAAATCCTTTCTTTGCATAGAGAGTCAGTTGTTCCATTAATAATTGATCCCATGGGTATTTTTTGGACTATGTGCGAATCAAATATGGCACAACAAGAAATTTTATGGAATTGGGGATTAAATGAAACTAGTTATAAAATCAAATTGCTGGTACCAGGAATACCAGAAAAAAGGTTAGGAGACGAAGTTACAAATGAAATGAAAAAACGTGGGGTAAATTTCTTATCACTCAAAATTAATCCCTCCGATTTATCACCCGATGCATGGTGTGATTTATGGGATCTAAATGTTAACGAAGTTCAAGGCATTGCTCTTTATAGGGCGGTATTGCAACTTGGAAAAAACGAAAAATTTTTTACAATAAGTCAAATAGTCAATGAAATCGAAAGTGACCCAAGAGCAAAAGATGTTACGAAAGAAGCTTTGATAAATAAACTGCAAATGGCAAATGAATGGAATATCTTTGCTGAAACGTATTATCCACTTGAGAATATTTTAGATCCATCTTCAATAAATATTCTAGATTTAAGTACACTAATAGCTGGGAAATTTGATTTCCGTAATTTGATTGTATCTGTCCTTTGTAAGAATATTTTTATAAAAAGAGTAATGGCTAGAAAAAGAGAAGAACTAGGGCTCAGAACAGAAATTCCACATGTCTGGTTGATGATAGATGAAGCTCATAATTTCATGCCATCTGGAAAAAATTCTTTATCAAAGGATATTCTTATTCAATGGGTTAAAGAAGGAAGACAACCTGGATTGTCAATGGTTGCAGCAACACAACAACCTTCAGCTTTAGACCGAGAAGTTCTATCTCAATGTGACATAATTCTAACACATAAAATTACTATGAAGGACGATATTGATTCTCTAAACAGATTAAGCCAAGATTATATGGGAAGTGAATTGAAAACTTTTATTAGAAAAATCGAACGAAATGGTGAAGTAGTTATTGTCGATGATGAAAAAGAAAAAGTTTCAATGGTGCAAATTAGACCGAGAAAAAGTAAACATGGCGGGGGAGAAATTAGAGTTTGACCTTATCGATCTATTCTGGCTATGGAGTGGCGAAAGAACCATACTTGACGATGCTCTGATTGAAGTGAACGTTTTAAGTTTACCTAAATAATGCGGCCATGAATGCCTTAAAAAATTAAAATAATTGCGAAAATCAGCCTGGAGGTGTGATATGAATTCTGAGTTCATGAAAAAAACTGACCCTCTTGAAAAAGCAATAGAAATCATAATCCGATCAGTTGATCCGGATAAGATCATTCTTTTCGGCTCACGCGCAAGAGGTGACCACAGAAAAGAAAGTGATTATGATATATGCGTAATTAAGAAAGGTGTTTTACACAGAAGAAAAGTTGTTCAGCAGATTTATAAATTTCTCTATGGCATTGGAGCGCCTGTTGATATTATTGTTGAAACCCCAGAGAAGTTTGAAGAATTGAAAGATAATCCTTTTATGATATATAAAGAGATTTCAAAGTCAGGGAAGGTGGTCTATGAAAAATGAGTCACTGGTCAGAATATGGTTGAACAGAGCAAAAAGCAATCTACAGATAGCAAATGCAGGGAAAGTATTCGAGGAGATTCTATATGAAGACCTCTGCTTTGATTGTGAACAGGCTGTTGAAAAAGCCCTGAAAGCTTTGCTGGTCTCTATTGATGTTGCTTTTCCCAGAACTCATTCCATAGGTCATCTTGTTGAATTGATCGAAGAGCAAAATATTAAAGTCCCTGATGAAATCAAAGATTCAATTTCGCTCACCGCGTACGCAGTCAGTACCCGTTATCCAGGGGATTTTGAGCCAGTAGATGAACAGGAATATCAGGAAGCTCTTGAAATCGCGATAAAAGTTTTTGATTGGGTAAGAAAGATAATTGAGGATTGAGGATGAAATAAACCCGAAAAACCCGATTTGACGAACTGAATAAATTGGGAAAATAACGTTACTTTTTGGAAAGAATATTCGAAAATATCAGTACAGCAAGCATTACTATAACTATTATAACCAGCACCAGCAGCATTGTAAGGATTACATCTTTTAAGGCGCTTCCTGCCGGGGGGGTTACTTCAGCTTTTGGAGTGGGCACAGGGGTCTGAATTGCAGTTGTGGTTGCGGTCGGAGTTAGCGTTGGTGCAGGAGTAACTGCTGATGAAGGGGTGGTCGGCGCGATTGTGGCTGCTACTCCAGCTATGTCTCCTATTGCGATTTTCACTGCGCCTGAAGGATCTAATACTGCATATACGAATTTTTTTCCGTTGAGGCTGAACGAAGGGCTTCGCTGTTTACTCAGCGACTTATAATCCGAATCAACGTCCGAACCAACGAACAACCTCTTGTTTGTTCCATCCTGATTGATTGCAAAGAGCTTTTCACTTGATGAGGTCAGATTCTCATAGGAAACATATACTATTGTGCCGTCAGGTCCCCAGACCGGATAATTCTTGTTTATCTCGTCAAATGTGAGTTGTCTTCGTGCAGTTCCTGCGATATCCACAATGAAAAGCTCTTCTCTGTATCTGTTATTGTATGATACATAGACAATATTCTTTCCATCAGGACTGAACGAAGGGCTCCACTGTCTGAAGTTATCTTTAAACACAAGCTTTTTTCCTGTTCCGTCTGCATCCACCATATACACCTTCTGATCTGCCATCTCATTAAGAGACGTGTATATCAGGCTCTTACCGTCAGGACTCCATGAAGGGGCTGCCCATGCAGGCGGCTTGTTCTCTTCCGAGTTGCCCTGCCTTGTGTTATCAGGAATTAATTGCCTGTTGTCAGTTCCATCAGGATTTATTACGAATATCTTTTCCAGTCCATCTTTTCCAAATGAGACATAAACAATCCTATCCATGCCCCATGAAATGCCCCATTTTTTAAGGCTGTCATTTGTGAGCTTTATCTTCTCGCTACCGTCTATATTTATTACGAATATCTGCGGATTTAAGAACTCATCATATGCCGTATAAGCTATTTTTGTGCCGTCAGGACTGAGGGCAATATTCCAGGAAATATCCCACAGATTTGTTTCAAAGAGACTGAGCTTTTCCAAGTTTTGTATTGAGACCGCGCCTGCTACGCTCATGGCTGCCAGCAGAATGATAAAAAATCCCAGAAACTGTGCTTTTCCCATATCTATAAGTTATAGGTAAAACATGATAAATCTTACTCAATATTTTCATTTTGAATATAAGATGTTTTGAGACCCAGTGATTTATTCGTCTTTCGTATAGAGATTCCACCGTCTTTCTCAAGCTCAAGCAGAGCACGGATGGCATCGACATTCTCAGGGACAACATCAGATTCCTGGTGTATCGCTTGGAAGAAGTAGAGCTCTCCTTTGTTGATCGAGATCGAATCTTTCCATACCACGTTCTCCCACATATCGCCTCTCGGTCTTCCCATGTCCCTGGCAAGTTCCATTGCTTCGGCTGTAGATTTTATCCTGTCCTTACCGTTCACAAGCCTGATTCGAGGTCTTGTTTTAAAGAGCTCTATGATTTCATCTTCACTGCATGTATTTTTTAGCTCGATGTTGAGCGCATGGAGATGCATAAGTGTGGTCGGGGTGTTCACTGCCATGGTCGTGATATCAATATCAGGAAGTATTGAGTTCACATCAAGTCCGTGGTGCGAGGGAAGTTTGATCGGGTCAGGGATAAGGGCATTGATAGGACCTGTTTTAATATCGTTGGGATCTGCCGCCCGCCTCATCAATGTAACTCTTGCTTTTCTGACGCCGTATGCTGTATCAAGGGCGTACAGCACCCTGACAAGCCCGGTCGTATTGCATGAAACCACCCTGGCAAGCTCCCTGCCTGTAGCTTCATGATAGTTCGCCTCTGAATTGAAAGAAAATCCTGTCAGTTCGTGTTCTTCCCCGCCCTGCCAGATCGCTTTGATATTATGCTTTTTATAGAGTTTCTTATATTCTTCGCCAAAATCGCCTGGCGTTGCGTCGATCACAATATCTGCTTTATCCAGAAGTTCATCGAGCGTCCCACTGACCTCTATATTTGATTTTCTGAACTGCTCGATGTTTTCGTCAGTAACAGTATAAAGTTCATATCCTTTTTCCTGCGCTACGCGCGCTTCAAAACTTGGCTTTGTCTTCACGATGCCCACGAGCTCCATATCATCCTGGCAAGCCACTGCATCTGCCACACGCTTCCCTATTGTTCCGTAGCCATTTATTGCAACTTTTGCTTTCATCAGTTATCTCACCTTGCTTATTATTCAACCATCTATTATTATATGTTACTATTATCACTTGTTACCGAAAGCAGATTTGTTGCTGTGCATCTGCATTTATCTGCGTTCGTCGGTGTTCATGGAGAGACTGTTATTAGCAATTTTTATATATCATAATGTCTTAGAACCGCACAGGAGGTTCTGATATGAACACAAGGTATTTATGGATAAGCTTGGTATGCGTGCTCGGCATTTTCGTATTAGCAGACTTTGCTGCTGCTGCGGATGCTGGAGCAGGCGGTATAGTCTATGACGCAAAATGTAAGGGATGCCATGGAGAGGATGGTGCAGGAGGACCCCTGCCAAACACTTCACTTTTGCCTGCTGTACAAAAGTCTGACAGTGAATTAAAAAATATAATAAGAAATGGCATACCGAACACGTCGATGCCGCCTTTTACTGTCAGTACGCTCAACGATACGGACCTGGATAATGTAATTGCTTACATAAAGGCATCTGTTCATCCACCGACGCCCACAGAAACGGCCACAGAAACAGTTACACCGACTGCCACCCCTGTCACAACCACATCAACACCAGAGGCGACCACAAGTAAAACACCAGGCTTTGAGATAGCCTTCAGTGCATTTGGTATCCTGTTGATATATCTGTTAAAACGTAAAAATTAATTTTGCGATCGCGCCTGATACCTCAGTGGTGGAACATGAACCACCGAGGTCAGGCGTTACTATGCCTTTCTGAATAACATTTTCCACCGCTTTACCTATAGATATCGCTTCCTCTGCTCTGCCAGCCCATTCAAGCATCATTTTAACACTGAGGATGGCTGCTATCGGGTTAGCAATGCCTTTTCCTGCAATATCAGGCGCGCTGCCGTGGATTGGCTCGAAAAGTGCATACTTATCGCCTGTGTTCGCGCTCGGGCATAGACCAAGCCCACCTGCTACAGCCGCAGCCACATCGCTCAGGATATCCCCGAAAAGGTTCGTGGTCACTATTACATCATATTTCTCAGGATGCAGGATGAGATCATACGCCATGGCATCAACGAGCATTTCGTTGTAAGATATGCTTTTTTTTCTTGCGACATCTATACTGATATCACGGAAAAAAGAACATGATTTCATTATATTCGCTTTATGCACAATGGTTATCTGCTTTTTCCTGTCTTTTGCAAGAGAACAGGCGCGTTCTGCGATCCTCTTGCTGCCTGCCCGTGTTATTATCCTTGTAGTGCAGGCTATATCCTCATGGAGTTCTTCCACGCCTGAGTACATGCCTTCGGTATTTTCCCGCACTATAATAAAATCGAATTTTTTAGTACACGGGTTCTTTAAAGGTGCAAATGGTCTGATATTTGCATATAAGTCGAGTTCTTTTCTGAGGCGCATCAATACACTTTTATAACCCGGATCAGGTGGGGTAGTAATAGCCCCGAACAGCACGCAGTCACACTCCTTGATAATATCCATATCCTCATCAGTGATCGCGCTCCCTGTGCGCTGCCATTTTCCATAACCTATATCAAGAGGTATTTTTTCAATATCAAGACTAAAAGCATCGAGCACAGATAATGCGGCTGGTATTACTTCTCTGCCTATGCCGTCGCCTGGAATGATTGCGATTTTCATGTTCTGGTATATCATGAGTTTGACATTTAAATTTTATTGTTAAACAGTATTGATATAGACCATGCATATGTGTAGAATTGTAAGGCTAAAATAGCCATTTCCTGATCCTCTCCGTTGGTTATTGCGATTTCTCCGCCGCTGCTATACGATTGAAGGAGTTGACAATTCATAGAATGGTTTTATGTGGCGATAAAAACGAAAGTTTTATATCCCCTGATAGAGAATAAACATATTGCTGAGACCAAGGGGGTTTGGGCAGAATTTAAAACAAAGGAGTTTATTATGAATTTAGATTTTCATTATTACGGAACATATGTTGCTGCCAGATTAGCAGGTTATGATGAGAAACCGGCAAAAACAATTGCACATGCTGCTCAATATGTTGATGATTCAGATGAATCGATGTTATACGATAGATTAGGACATCCTTATATTACTGAGTTCTCACCTATTCCAACAGCACAGGGTCTGTGGGACATGGCAAAAAAGGATATTTTTTGGTCTGAAGATGCACTTAATAAAATTGCTGATATTTGGGTTTCATTTCATTTTTTACCAGGAAATTACGGTAAAAATACTGATATTAAACAATATACCGGTCCTCAGAGTGACAAAGGATCAATGTATCGCTGGACATTTGATGATGAGTCAGCAAAGCAATTTAAAATGCTTTGTCAGCCCAATAGTCTTATTGTCAAAGGAATGATTAATGATATTATACAAAACCATAACAACAAAGATTATACTTTACATCTCACAGGTATG
Organism: Candidatus Methanoperedens sp.; assembly: GCA_033854095.1. Lineage (GTDB taxonomy): Archaea > Halobacteriota > Methanosarcinia > Methanosarcinales > Methanoperedenaceae > Methanoperedens. The sequence continues at coordinate 7,895 of JAWOKW010000247.1, forward strand.
AGAATGCATGTATTGGCTGATACCTGGGCACATATGTATTATATTGGTATGCCTGCGTGGTTTATAAATGATGCTCTGGATGATGTTTATATAGTAAACGGAACTGAAAAAACACCTTATAAATGGCTGAGGATATGGCCATGGAATGACAGTACGGATATTATTCACGGAGATACAGCTACTCCGGATATGTTAGCCTATAATTCTGTCGTTTACCTTGGACACGGACGAATGGGACACCTTCCGGATTACCCATGGTTTAAATATGAATATACTCCCAGGTGGTCAAAAGATGCTATAACGAAAGACAATACCAGCTATTTTCTACTAGCATTTAAACAATTAACTAAAGCTCTGGAGTGTATCAAGAATAATACAACGTTTGACATTAACAGTTATGCAGATTTGCCAGTTGAAACAGAAAATGTAATTAAAAATATATTGTCAACTAAGCCCAGTAATTTCGACCAGTCTGAAACATGGATAAACAATATTAAAAAAATCAAAAAAAATGGTACTCCGTTAAATGAGCCTGGTGCATATGACAAATATCTATGGTTGAAAGAAGTGGAAGAAAAAAAGAGTGTTAAAGGTACCAATTATTATCATTTCAATAAATCAGCTTGTTGGCACCTCAAACTAGTACAGGATTCGCTGGCTGCAAACAATATTAATTTTGATTCTACCCCCAAAGAAGACATTGTGAGTACTATGTTCAAATGCAAAAAGGGGAAGTTTATTGGACCAGTAGATGAAAGTTATAAATCAATTCAGTATTATCCACAAATGCAAGATCGGGGCATCCTTCTTCAAATCATAAAACAGACACCCAGGCTTTTGACCTCAGGAGATATTGTTGAAATTAAAACATTTGAACAGACTGCTGGTAGATACAATTTCCTTGGAGCTTGGGAAACAACCAGTCTTTATTATTATTTAAGAGAATATGATTTAAGTAAACAAAAGTGGCAAATTGAGAAGGTTGATTCTGGTGGGAGCAGGACTATTAGGGCTGGTGATCGGGTTCGATTTAAGAACATGAATTTCGAAAAAAAACCTTATATGTGTACTTATGATTATTGGTTGGGTGGAACTTACCTTACGACTCAGGCTGATGGTTCTTCAGATAATTCCATTTGGACCATGGACGGTTTGACCGAATTTGATATTAACATTATTACTGATGATTATTTTCGTTCGGATATTATTGGCTTGGAACCATCAACACAAATTCATGACACCATGAAGAAATATGGTATGATTGATTTGAATAATAATGTTGACATAAATAACCTCAGAGTTGCTCTGGACAGTATTGGTTTGGACTTTATCAAGATTGCACTTACTAATGATCAAAAAGAGCAGGTATACATTCAGCTTCAAAAGATTGTTAATTGTTGAAACTCAAGAATACATATTAAACCAGAGGAGATAAAATGACTACAGATAAAGGAACTCAGAACGTACAGTTAAAGCAGACACCAGAAATGATTGCTAACAGGAAATATGTATTAAGTCAATGTAAACCAGATGGCGTTCCAATGAATCTGGATTTATCTGATGATAGACACTTTAATTTTTTACTTGATGAACGTGGAGGAAATGAATACCTGAAAAATTATTTCCCTTATTACCATCGGACACTGCACAATTCCAGACAAAATTCTATAAAAGGAAAAAATTTAAAGACATCATTTGCCCCGACTCACTTGACATTGTTGGAGAAAATGGCAAATGGTGAAGACGTTTCTACAGATTGGCATGATCTTATTCAGATTACAGATCTGGTAGCTCAGCGAATTGGTTCTTCTGATGACCACGACGTTCATGCAAGTGCTTTTGTCAGTTTTGTTGATGGTCTTCAATTAATGAATGCCGTTCTGACCATTGGAAATCCCAATACTGGTGAAATGATTGCTCAAACAAACTTGTCTCAAATATATGGTCAGGGTTATAATACGGCAATTACGGCTCATGGTACAGCAAAAAAGCTGGATGGTATTGAAGCAACTCTTTCAATTGATTATGTTCTTTATAATGCCAAAGATATAATTCCCAAGTTCTTGAGAATTCCTCTCCTGGATAAAATCGATCCCAGTGAGCCAATAATAGTGACTAATCCTGTTCATAAAGCTGTAAAGAAAAACGTAGGTTTCATAAAAGTTTGTATGGGTCGTGCTGATACAGATTGTGATTACTTATATGATTATCAACCGCATCCGCTCCCTCCAGTACCAACAATCGCTGTATCGGGATCTGTAACATATACCGGTACGATAGGTAAGCCCGTTCCTGATTCAACTAAATTTGGGATATACTTTTATGTGATGAAACGTGTTGGCGGTGCTGCTCAGTTTTTCACAAAACAATCTGAAGCTTATAAATATTTTACGCTTAGTAATAATAATCATACGCTTAGTTGGAACTTTCCTCCGGCAACATTTGATAAGGCACCATGGGATCAGGGAAATGAAGTTGATCTTAATCTTACTGCTTGTATTTGTGTCGACTCTCAACTAAAAAATACTTGTTTCCAGGTAACCAGTTTAAAAGGTATTGTTGGAAATCCTTCGGTAGCTAAAATTGATGTTCTTAGATTTTTCTGGGGATGTCTTAGTGCTGATTCATTGATATTAATGAAAGACGGTTCTAAAAAACGGGTTGATTCTATCAAAGTCGGTGACCGTGTTCAAATAGATGATTCAGGCTCATACTTATCTGTATTTGATATTGTTACAGGCAAGGAGGAAAAACCTTGTTTAAGAATTACTACAGAGAACAATCGCTCTTTGTTAGTTACGGATGAACATCCAATCTTTAGATTTGATGGATTTTGTTTGGCGAAGGAATTAAGAATTGGTGATTTTGTGAAAACAGAATCAGGATTTGAAAGAGTTAGCAATGTATCGGAAGAACAATATGATGGTACAATTTATAATTTAAAACTGGGAGGGCATGAAAATCAAGAACATGCAGGTGTAGCTCATTATGCAAATGGCATATTTGTTGGCGACGGAAACATGCAAGGATTTTTATTGGAAAAACGAAAATCAGAGGCGATGAAGCCACGAAATATAGAAGAACTTCCTGAAGAATGGCGATTTGACGCGGAAAATGCCAGACGTTTGAGAGAAGGGGAAGTTTTAATTTCTGTATAGAGGATACCACCCCGATTCATCCGTAAAGTGTCCATAATAAAATAATTAAATATTATTATAGAAAGTTGCATGTCTGAGACTAATGTCGGTACAGCTTCTGTCGCACTGCAACAAGTAAATCCTCGACCCTATCTCTTAAATATAAGTCTGATAATCAAGGAATACCATGAGTCTTGAAAAATTAGACGTAGCAACATTAAAAAAGTCAGGTTACATGAAGCAGCGGCAAAAAGACCTGTTCGTGGTAAGGCTGCGTATGCCCTGCGGCAATGTTACATCTGAACAACTGGCAGAAATAAGCCAGATAGCAAAAAAATACGGTTCAGGCTATGTACATATCACTATGCGTCAGGGAATACAGATTCCGGATGTAGATATACACAACCTCGATGCCATAACAGCAGAGCTTGAAAAAAACGATACTCCGCCTGGCTCATGTGGGCCCAGGATACGCAACATCACATCATGCCCAGGAAGCCGGGAATGCAATTACGGCATCATAGATACCTATGCACTTGGCGGCATGCTGGATAAGGAATTCTTTGGTGAGGATATGCCTGTGAAAATAAAATTCGCAGTAACAGGATGCCCCAATGCCTGTGCCAAACCGCAGGAAAACGATTTCGGAGTGATGGGAGTCCTCAAACCTGCAATCTATACAGACGAGTGTTCAGGCTGCGGGACATGCACGTTTATGTGCCCTGAGAAAGCCATCGTGTTAGAGAATGATAAGGCAAAGATAATCTGGGATAAATGCAACCTGTGCGGCGCATGCGTCGGTGCATGCCCATCTGATTTCATTTCAGAGGAATGGAAGGGCTATAAGCTCTTTGTGGGCGGAAAGATTGGAAAGCATCCCAAACTCGGAAAAGAATTAACAGAAGCAAAGTCCCCGCAGGAAGCTATCGCAATATTCAGAAAGATTATCAACTGGTCGAAGAAAAACACCAACACTGGTGAGAGGTTTGGTGATTGTCTTGACCGCATTGGATTTGAACGCTTCAGTAAAGAAATACTTGGGTAAGGATAAAAATGTCAGAATTTAACATAGAACAACTATCGAAAGAATACGAGAATAAGCCTCCTCAGGCGATTCTTGAATTAGCGCTTGACAATTTCGAGAACATCGCCATCTCATTCAGCGGAGCAGAGGACGTTGTGTTGATCGACATGGCAAAAAAGATAAGACCCGACATTCGGGTTTTTACGCTTGATACAGGACGCTTGCATCCTGAGACTTATCAGTTCATCGAAGAGGTCAGGAACGCATACAATATTAACATCGAAGTGTTCTTTGCAAACCGCGAAGCTACAGAAAAACTGGTCAGGGAAAAAGGATTGTTCTCTTTCTATAAAGATGGTCACAAGGAATGCTGCGATGTGCGCAAGGTAGACCCGCTCAAGCGCGCCCTTGCTACCATGGATGCATGGATAACAGGACAGCGCAAAGACCAAAACCCTGGTACGAGAGCGAGTGTGCCTGTTGTCCAGAAGGACCCCACGTTCGGGGAGAGCAGGCTTGTGAAGTTCAACCCGCTTTCGAACTGGAGTTCAAAACAGGTATGGGATTATATCAGGGAGAACAACGTTCCTTACAACAAACTCCACGAAAAAGGTTACATCAGTATAGGATGCGAACCCTGCACACGACCTGTGGTTCCAGGACAGCATGAACGCGAAGGACGCTGGTGGTGGGAGGATGCCACAAAAAAGGAATGCGGGTTGCATGCAGGGAATGTGAAGGCATGGTGAGTTTTGAAGAAATCGAAGAGATTTTCAAAAGACTTGAGGGAAAGCTTACACGTGATGATTTTAAGTCGAAAGTAGAAGAAAAAGTTTCGACAATGAACGGTCTGTGCGATACTAAAACGGCTGCTCTGCTTGTTGCAAGCGAACTTGGGTTGAATGAAATTATAAAGATAAAAGATATGACTGCTGATAGAGGTAATGTCGTTTTTATAGCAAAAGTGCTCTCTGTTAGTGATATCCGCGAGTTCTCGCGTGATAACGACACCACAGGGCGCGTAGTAAACCTGATGCTTGCCGATGATACAGGTTCGATCAAGGCTGCGCTGTGGGATGAAGCGGCAGACCTTGTAAAGATAGGGGACATAAAAGCTGGTCAGAGCCTCAAAGTGAAAGGATATATAAAAGAAGGGCAGCGAGGGCTTGAGGTCAATATAGGAAGGGGAGGGAGCATAGAGCATGTCGATAAAGAGATTTCTGTGAGCTTGAAACCCCTCAAGATCAATGAAATCAAATCTGGAATGAACAGTCTGAACATTGCAGGCAAAATCATTGATATGGGAAGCGTAAGGACTTTCCAGCGCAAAGATGGAAGTGCAGGAAAGGTGAGAAGCATCACAATAGGGGATCCTACAGGCAAGATAAGGGTGGCACTGTGGGATGGAAAGGCTGATGCATCAGAATTTAAAGCAGGAGATACTGTAGAGCTGATGAATGCTTATTCGCGCGAGAACACTTTCAACAATCAGACCGAAATACAGCTCGGCTCAGGCGGAAGCATTGTGAAGAGCAGCACTGCGGTTGATTATTCTGAAAACATCACACCTATTGCAGATATCGGGATTAACTCGGCTTATAGTGTGAGCGGTCATGTCTCAGGACTGGATGATATCAGGGAATTTGAACGTCCTGACGGCACCAGGAGCAAGGTCTCTAACATATATATTTCGGATGAAACAGGACGCATAAGAGTGGTGCTGTGGGGAGAACATGCCGAACTTGTTAATGAACTCGATATAGGAAGCGAGATAAAGATTATTGACGCTTATGCAAGGTCTGGCAGGAACGAGGAAGTGGAATTGAGCGCAGGTGCAAGGACAAGAATCCAGATATTGCGGAAATGATGTTGAATATTACTTTCACACCGCTCTGGGAAGTTTTAAAAACTCATAATGCCTGAAATGCCATGATAGAACTGTGCACCAAAAAAGAACAAAACGTGCACTGGAGAGAATAATATGCCAGAAAGAAAAGGATTAGAAGATTTACCGGGCGTTGGGCCCGCGACAGCAGATAAACTGAAAGAAGCAGGTTTTGGCTCAATCGAAGCCATAGCAGTTGCGTCTCCAGCAGAACTTGTCAGTATTGCAGATATCGGAGAATCGACCGCACAGAAAATCATCAACGCAGCACGCCAGGCTGCTGATGTTGGAGGTTTCGAGACTGGCGACCTCGTACTTGAGCGCAGGAAACTTGTGGGTAAACTCAGCTTTGGCACCAAAGCTTTTGATGACCTGTTGGGCGGCGGTGTTGAAACGCAGGCAATAACTGAATTCTATGGCGAATTCGGTTCAGGAAAGACGCAGGTCTGTCATCAGATGGCTGTAAATGTTCAATTGCCCAGCAGCGAAGGCGGTCTTGGGGGCTCAGTGATAATCATAGACACAGAAAATACCTTCAGACCTGAGAGGATAGCTCAGATGGTAACAGGGCTTTCTGCAAAAAAGGGGGTTGAATACGACCCTGAAGAGTTCCTGAAAAACATCCATGTAGCAAAAGCTTACAATTCAAATCACCAGATCCTGTTAGTGGACACTGCCACTGAGCTTGCGAACAAGTTAAAGGACGCAGATAAACCTGTGCGCCTGCTGATAGTTGATTCCCTCACAGCTCATTTCAGGGCTGAATACGTTGGCAGGGGCACTCTTGCTGACAGGCAGCAGAAGCTCAACAAGCATATGCACGACCTGATGAAATTCGCAAACCTGTATAATGCAGTTATCCTTGTGACCAATCAGGTGATGGCGAAACCAGATGCGTTCTTTGGAGACCCGACCAAACCTATAGGCGGGCATATCGTCGGGCATACAGCCACGTTCAGACTTTACCTGCGCAAATCCAAAGGTGAAAAGAGGATAGCAAGGCTTGTGGATTCGCCGAACCTGCCAGAAGGAGAGGCGATATTCTCGGTCACTACGGAGGGGCTTAAGGATTGAAGGGATTCTGGATTGAGTAGTTATCAGCCGAATGTATGATAAAAAAATATGAAACCGCAGATGAACGCAGATGAACGCAGATTTGTTGCTGCGCATCTGCGTCTATCTGCGTTCATGAGGGTGAACATTTAAAATGGTAGATATATCGGAATCATTAACCATAAAACAAGCCAGCGAATGGGCATCGCGCTACTTGAAGAAAAATGTAACCCCCTCAAATATATCATATCTTATTCAATATGGCAGAATTAAAAAA
>JAWOKW010000248.1:0-3580 GCA_033854095.1 Candidatus Methanoperedens sp.
TTTCTTTCGGGAGAAGCAGTCTTGAAGCAGCAGCTTTTCTTAAGGAAGTAAGAAGCACCTGTGAAGGGAGGTTGCCCAGGGTATTCATAGATGGCGGTACCTGGTATCCATGGGCTCTTAACAAGACCGGATTCAATAGATATACCGTTGTATCTTTCGGGTGCAGGAGTGCCATTGAACGATTTTTTGGCGATATCGAATGCAGGATAAGGCGGTTCTGGAACGGCTTCATTGGGAACTACAACATAAAAAGTATGCAGCTATGGATAGAAGCATTTGCTGGGTTCAGGAATTGTACCAAGTATCCTAAAGAAGTCTTAAGTTGAAGCCCTCCCCGCCACTGTTACAAATGTATATATACATGCTCATGTACATGTGATTCTAATTATAACAATCAGTCATCTAAAAAGGAGCGAGCAGTTGGGCGATGAAACTCCTTCTGATTAGGGGACTTTATATACTTTTTTAAATAAGGTGGTGTTCAAAACGATAATATGCGAATGTGGAGAGATTATCAGGCATTGTACTTTTAAGGATTACATACGGACTTCTGCAAATCCTTCGACGCCGACTATAGGACATAAAAAATGCGGACATGTGTTCAACTTTATTGATGGTAAGATGCCCAGGAAATATTCCTCCAAAAAAGAACTGAAGAGCCTTGCGATGAGGTTTGTAGAGAAAAATCATCTTGGATGTGCAGATAGCGAGAGATTCCTGATCGAAGTTGACAGGCTAAAGTCTTGCGGAAATCTTTCTGATAGCGACATACTGGTTGCGGCATTCCAGATGGTTGTAAAATAAAAAGATGGCCGGTGTGGGCTGATTATAATAAAGTGATACTGGATACCGGGTTTATTGGGCATTGATAAAGGAGTTAATATGAATGAAAGAGAAAGGGTTGCGGAAATAATGCCAGAGAGTAAGAGAGAGAAGAAATCCTCTCGAGCTCGGAAGGTGGAATTTGCACAATCTTCAGGCTCGCCTGCAGATCGTGTCCTGTCCCTTCAGAGGACTATCGGGAATAAGGCCGTAGAGAGGTTGATAAGTTCAGGGACTTTACAGACAAAGCTCAGGATTGGACAGCCCGATGATATCTATGAGCAGGAGGCTGACAGGGTGGCGGATGCTGTGATGCGTATGCCTGAGCCTGAGATATTATCAAGAAATGAACTCCACATCCAGAGGAGTTGCCCTGCGTGTGACGAAAATGAACTGAAGCGACAATCAATAAATGAAGAGGAGGAAGAAAAGCTTCAGGCAAAAAAAACTTCAGATCGTGCCCCCGAAATTGATCCAAATATAGAATCTCATATCCAGTCCCTTAATGGAGAAGGACAGCCTTTATCAGAAGACAGCCGCGCTTTTTTCGAGCCACGCTTCGGGCATGACTTCAGCCAGGTGCGGGTGCATACAGATACGAAGGCGGCGGAGGCGGCGCGGGCGGTGAATGCGAGAGCGTACACGGTCGGGCACGATGTTGTGTTCGGAGAAGGACAGTTTAGACCTGCCAGTTTTGAAGGTAAGAAGTTGATGGCTCATGAATTGACACATGTGGTGCAACAGGGAAATTATCCAAAACTTATACATAGGCTTATCAGGACTCCATATCCCTGGCGGGGGATTATAACACCGGCGATTGGGGCAAACATTAGGAGTTCTCCAGATTTAAGCAATCCTGCAAATATAATAGATGCAATTCCACGGGGGCAAACTGTAACAGTTATTTCAAATACCGGTAATTGGCTGCAGGTGGAGAGCCGTTATAGAGGACCAGTAACAACTGGCTATATTTTCAATACACTTGTAGATGACGCTACTTCTTTATCTATGGAAGGAAGTGTGGGAACAACAATGGTCTGGAGACCATCAGGTCCCGGGTCTGGAACCGATTTTGAGTCGTGGGCCTCAGCAGCAACGGAAACGCCTTTTCCGCCGGTTACATCAACTACCGTAATGAATTGCTGGGAAGCAGTATTATTGTCGGCATACAGATCTGGTTCCATTAGTTGGACATGGATACATAATATGTATGTTTCGGTATCGCCATCAAACTGGGTTTCTACAATGACAAGGGGTGCAAGGCATACATACGCGGTTCCGGGACCAAATTTACGGATGCCACAGCGTGGAGATCTGGTCTTCTTTGATGGGCTGGCTCATGTTGCACTTGCTACAGGCAGTGGTTCAAATGTTTACACATTCTGGCCACCCCCGAATACGCCCTTTACCGCGGGCGGTACTACCGACAAAGTTAAGGTATTTAGTATTGAACAACTTGTAGATTGGTGGGGGAAGAACATGCCGCCTCAGCCTGTTGTGGAATTCGGAGCACCGAGCTGGTAGTATTATTGCGAAAAGACTTCATAAAAGAGATTATGTATGGAAAAGAAAACTGAAAAATTAATACTGAGAATGACAGCATCTTTTGTAAGCTCTATCGGTTACGGCAATGTATATAGATGCCAGGTAGCAGAGATAATATCAGGGAAACTGGATGAGAAAAATATCAATGTTACGGTGCTGGCAGGCGATAAGGCAAATTTGGCTTTTATATCAACTCACCTTGATACAGTGGAATTTGAAATGGGGTGTAGAAAGAAAAATACTAATGAGCCTTATTCCTTAATGCCAATAAGTGGTTTTGTTGATAAAAACAGGACTTCATGGGAAATAGAATATTTAAAAGATATCCAAACTTGATTTTATGTACATTTTGCAGCCGGCTTCTACATTATAGCGTTAAAGATGCAATTATATATTAAACTCATGACTATCTATGAAAATAATCTTGCACATCTTCTCGATGAACTCAACCGCATCGACCTGATAGTTCGCCTGCACATTGAAAAATGGCGGGCTGAACGCAAGCAGGGTGCGGATGAATTCGGTTTGCAGGGATTGTACATATCAGAAGATGAAGTAAGCACGATTCTTCAAAACCCGCCTTATGTATTAGAAGCGGATGTCAGCTCCGGGCTTGAAAGAATTGAGACAATAACCAGAGAGATTAACAAGAATAAACTTGAGAGCCTAAAGCAAGGGAAGGAACTGCGGCTTCCCCGGCTCGCCGATTTCTTCCATCTCCAGCCTTTCGAGGTCGATATACTTTTAATCTGCCTTGCGTCTGAGCTTGATATGAGGTACGAAAAGCTGTATTCCTATCTCCAGAACGATGTAACCAGGAAGCGACCCAGTGTTGATCTTGTCAATAAACTTCTGTGCCGCTCAATAGAAGAAAGGTTCTGGGCGAGAGAGAATTTTTCTCCGACCTCGCCTCTGATAAAAAATCGCATTCTTTATTTCACAGGCGATGGGCAGGATGGACAAATTCCTCTTTTGTCCAGGTCCATTAAAGTCGATGAGAGGATAATAGGTTATTTGCTCGGGTCAAATGACGTTGATTCAAGGATACGGAATTTCTCAAAAATAATAGAACCAGGAGCATCCCTCAGTGAGCTTATTTTAACTGAGGACCATAAAAAAGTGCTGGACAGGCTATTACAATCTAATATGGGAAACCCCATGATGTTCTTTTTCTATGGGTCGTATGGCACCGGAAAGAAGATGGCGGCTGAGG
>JAWOKW010000249.1:0-5426 GCA_033854095.1 Candidatus Methanoperedens sp.
CTGCCAAAGTGAATACTTCTGTACCGCCTGCTACTGCCATTTCGGATAAAAACGACATTCATGCCAACTTTAAGCTCTTTTACAGGCAGCATGCCTATTTCTAATTGCAAGGTCGCCTTCATATTCACCCTTTTTTAATCTCTATGAAATCCCACAGAGCGTTACATTCGTATTCAAGCTATCACTTCCTCGTGGTTGAAAGTTGCAGGGGTTTTGAGTGATAGAGGATCAAAAAGGTCCCCTGTGGCTTTCACGTCATCTTTGCGAATGGATGACTGTGATTGAACATTGTTCAATAACGGTTTAATCTCAGCCCACACTCTATTGTAGAGACCAGGTACAGTTATACCCTTTATAACCGCCCCTGTAGGTGTCAGATAATTGATCTTGCCTTTATGTAGAGTCATCACGGGTTTTATCTGTGAGCTGCTTCGATGCATGATGGTGATAGGGAATTGTACTACAGTTCCTACTGTTATTCTGTCCTGATCAACCTGGTTGAGCGCCTGGAGGACAGAACTTAGCTTTTGCTTCTGATGCATATTTACATCCCCTCCCTAATTTTACCTCCCCCATCCTTTATCTCTTCATACGCGATCACAAGCCCTGAGTATGGCAGGTAAGTATAATGCAGATTATATCTTTTTTTTCAGAAGGTGGATATTTACAGCCTTGATATGTACGTTCAAAATCAGGGATCTTGAAATGCGGCGTATCATACCGTTTGACCAAATCCCTCAATACTTCAAGATCTACGATCATAGCTTCAGTGTACGGCACTTTAGCCGATTGGACAATATATATCCGATTACCCAGCATGTCTGTTTCAATGCCAATGATCGGTTTTGAATTGTTGTTCATTCTTCCCCCATACTATCCATTATCCTGATGGTGTAATGCCAGACATAAGGTCCCATGGAATCGTTACTTTCAGCTCTAAAAATTCTTTGCCCTTTTCCCTTATAAGACTTTCATCTACGCTATTTGCTTCTTTTATATCTTTCATTCAGATCACTTCTTAGTTTTATCCTCTATCAAGGACAAAAACAACAATCAATCAACAACTCGATGAATATATATAGTTTACCGAAAAATGCTTACTATGGGGAAAATCTCATGAAAATAGAAGATTATCTTTTCAATCGAAAGCTATAAAAAACATGCCGCCATTACTATTAATTGAGCCACAACTGCTATCACAGTAACGATCGCAGGTCTTAGTAAATTTTTCATTCAGGTCCCTGCGATCTTGTGGCCCTGCTCTCAGAGGGCAGGAGGGTTCAAACCCCTCCGGCGGCTTTATATTAAAGACACTTATTTCAGCAAACTCCGCGCTGCTGCAACGACGCTGCTCTTTGAATTATGAACAGGCTTCCAGCCAAGCTTCTGTAACTTCTCGGTGGATAGCAGCATCCTTGGAACATCGCCTTTCCATCCGCGCTTCCCACCTGTATAGCTGAATTTAACATTTTTTAGACCCATCTCATCAACGATTATCCTGCCGATATCGGTCGAGCTGATGGCATCATTTGAACCAATATTGAAGATATTTGCCATCTCGCCGCTGTTTTCAATTGCGAACAAAATCGCATCCACGCAGTCTGAAACATGAAGATACGATTTGTGCTGTTCACCATCTCCCAGGATTTCAAGCGATTCAGGGTCGTTCCTGAGCTTGATTATAAAATCTATGATAATCCCATGCGTTCCTCGCTCGCCGATGATGTTCGCAAAGCGGAAAATCCATGATTTCATATTAAAGGTATGACAGTATGATGTTATAAGAGCTTCACAGGCAAGTTTTGAGGCGCCGTATAAAGAAATTGGGACTAAAGGGCCGTAATTTTCAGGCGTGGGTATGATCAGAGCTTCGCCGTACACAGTGGACGTGGATGTGAAAACGATATTCTGGAGCCTGTTCAACCGCATCGCTTCAAGCAGATAGTAGGTAGCAATGATGTTCTGTTCAAGATGGACCTTTGTATTTTCCGCACCAAGGCGCACATCTGGATTGGCTGCAAGATGAAAAATGATATCCGCCCCCTGTATTGCTTTTTTTAGCTTTTCAGGCTCTAAAAGGTCAAGTTTGATAAACTTAAAATTCGGGTCTTGGAGATGATGTTCAAGAAATTCCATCCTTCCAGAGCTTAGATTATCAAGAGCAGTTACTTCATTTCCAGAAGAGAGCAGTTTATCGACCAGGTGGCTTCCTATGAATCCTGCTCCGCCTGTGACTACGGTTTTCAAGTTCATAATGTATCAACTATCTCACAATAAGCATATTAACGTTATTCCATCCCTACTCATGTATAACTATTGATCCTCCTGCTATTGCCGTTAATAGATTCGAGTCGTCCGTGGCACCATTTTGATTGTCGTAAACTATGGCTCCTGTAACTTTATCCCATATCTTTATACGGAATTTGTCTGTTTCTCCACTACCATTAACTTGACCGTCTATTGCAGTTAATATAAATGCATAGTCTCCTGTTCCATTTATAGTTCCTGAGCCTTTATATTGAGCTCTTGTTCCAGCTACTGCTAACCAGTCGTAACCTGTAGAATGGAAATTCAAATCTGCAGCTTTAAGCTGAAATTCTGTCTCTCCAGTCGGGATAGTCGCACCATTCTGGTACTTAGATACAAATCCGAAGTTGGCTTTTCCTGTCAATGTTGGATTTGTTGCATATGCCCCTGCCTGAGAGTTAATCCAACCTCCACCTGTTACAAATCCTCCATCAGGATCGTATATGACTATATAATGGGAGATATTTTCAATGTCCGATCCTCCATCTTTATCTGTAATTTGCAGGCTGGCAGAATATACCCCTGGTGCAACATATGTATGACTATCTGTCGTTGAAACGGAGCCTGCTGGTAGGCTTATTGTATTTGTACCATCGCCCCAGTTCCATATTGCATCAAACGTATCTAGAACGCCTGGGTCATGGAATGTTCCAGTCCCGGTAATTGCTGTACCGATTTGTGCTAAGTATGGAGCTGACAGAGAGTCTATAGTTGGATCAACATTACTTACGATAATTATTGCAGTATCTGTACTTATACCGCCTTTGTCATCTAAAACTTGTAATCCAACTGTGAGAGTCTTTGGACCGTCTGGTGGTGTTACGATGACAGATGCACCTGGAGTTTCGTATATACTGTCGTTGTCAAGATCCCATGTATATGTAAGAGCATCTCCAATATCTGGGTCGCTCGATCCAGAGCTATCAACATTTACTGAAGAACCCTCATCTACCTTATATGGACCTCCCGCTTCCGCAACTGGAGGATGGTTGATAGCCTCGAGCGATATATCGTCCAGCGCGAAATCGTTTCCGTACCCGTTAATGTTTAAATCAATGATCCTAATAACTACAGATGTTTTGGAGCCTGAATTCCATGTTGTCGTAAATTTTTGCCAAACTCCAGGTGTCGATGAGGCTGTAAAATTTCCGACGATATCACTGTCGATCTGGAATTGCAAACGTGCTGGATCAGCAGCATATACGCTGGCGATCCATACTGAATAATTGTAATCTGTATTTGGAACCACTGCAACTGTCTGTGACCACACTGTACGATTAGATGTTCTAGCTCCGTTGACGACCATCATAAGTCCAGAACCGCTTGTGTGATCTCCAAAGGATGTAAAAAAACCGCTTGCATTATGAGGATCGTTCGTTATATTATAGCTGGTTTCATATATGTACAGCGGTAATTTAGAGTAATCAGTATAGAATCCAGTGTATCCAGACTCAAAATCTCCGTTAGCAATTAAGTTCGCACCTGCACTTGCCATTCCAACTATTGCTGATAAAGCTATCAACAATAGACTGATATTATATATTAGATTTGTTCTTGATATTTTATTCATATTATCCACTTTTTCACCCATTATCATGACGATTGCTCTTTGAACAATCCATTTAGAGCAATGTAAATCAGGACGATGCAAGATTATATAAACATGTCGAAATTGTACGAGTTTATTCTGTAGGGATATTAGATGTATGCCTCCTCTATGTCATTCAGATATTGCTCAGGCAATCAGTCAATAAAATTTATATGTGCAAACTGCGTTAGCAGGCAGAGTCTATGAGCGTCATTGTAAATCGGTATAAATGCGGATATTGCGGAGCATGTGTTGGTGTGTGTCCTGCTGGCGCGCTTGAACTTATAGAGACGTGGATAGAGATCGATAATACATGCACCTCCTGTGGTGCATGTGCAAAAGTATGCCCTGTTGGGGCGCTGGAGATCAGATGAAGGACAAGTATGACGTGATAGTTGTTGGGGCAGGACCTGCAGGCTCGATAGCAGCTAACACCTGTGTTTCTGGCGGACTTTCAGTTTTGCTCATTGAAAAAAGACAGGAGATAGGCGACCCTGTGAGATGCGCTGAAGGCGTAGGCAAAGACGCTTTGAAAAAGCATATAGAACCAGATAATAAATGGATAGCCGCTGAAGTAAAAGGTTCTATTATATTTGCGCCTGATGGAACCGAAATAAAAATGTCTGAAGATGCTTCATGTGCAAAAGTCGGCTACGTTCTCGAACGAAAAGTTTTTGACCGTGCACTTGCTCAGAAAGCTGCTATGGCTGGTGTAGAGGTCATGGTGAAGACCCGTGCAACAGAATTATTGCGCTCAAACGGAAAAATCACAGGGATAAAAGCCATGTATATGGGGGAAACCCATGAGATCAAAGCCGACATAGTAATAGGAGCTGATGGCATCGAATCCAAGGTAGGAAGATGGGGCGGCATAGATACATCGCTAAAACCTGGTGATATCGATGTCGGTGCTCAATTTTTAGTTACCAATATCGATGCAGGTGAGTACAATAAATTCTATCTTGGGGATAAATATGCTCCTGGCGGATACTTGTGGATATTCCCAAAAGGCAAATATGCAGCAAACGTCGGGCTTGGTATCCTTGGAAGCAGATCCGGAAAGGTCAGGGCAATCTCTCTCCTTCAGAAATTCATAGATAACAATATGCCACATGCAAAGATTGTGGAGCTGGTCGTTGGAGGGGTTCCTGTCAGCGGACCGATAAAACAGACCGTTGCCAGCGGTCTTATACTCATTGGCGATGCAGCAAGGCAGTCAGACCCGCTTACAGGCGGCGGCATTACCAATGCAATGGATGCAGGCAAGATGGCAGGTGAAGTTTGCATCAGGGCAAAACAAAAAGGGGACTATTCTATCAACACCTTAAAAGAATATGAAGATAAATGGCGTTCTACCATTGGAAAAGAGCTTGCAAAATCCCTCAAAGTCAAAAAGTTGCTTATTAAGCTCTCAGATGAGCAATTAAATCAATTAGCTCACTCTCTCAACGGCATTGATACCAGCAGGATGGAATTGTCCTCATTATTGCTGGCTTTGATCAAGAAAAATCCTAAGCTCCTGTGGGAACTC
>JAWOKW010000250.1:0-4733 GCA_033854095.1 Candidatus Methanoperedens sp.
ATGGCGTGCACCTTCTCGGTTGGCATTGATAAAGGTTCGCCCTTCGGGTTGCGCTGCGGCGCAAGTCGCTGCGGCGACCAAACCATTATCATGCCAGCAGCCCGCCCCTTGTTTCTTCGCACCTCTGGATCGAGTGCATGCCCTCTGGTGGTCCGCTTTTTACACAGAAATGAGAGCGCGGGGCAGTATATTGTAATGGTAGACCGTGTCGCAAAAGTTCCAGAGAACTTGCGCTCATGGCAGGTGAGAGCGCAAGTTCTCATAATAAGAGGTGAAAACTATGAGTAAAATGAAGTTTGATGTAAATTGTGTTAAAGAATGTCTTGTGAATAATGGCCGCGTCTTTACTGTTCGTTCCTGGGAAAGTTATTGCCAAGAGAGTTACGTGGATGTGGATGGTGTCGGTAAGTGCAGGAAGATCAGGATATCTAAGGTTTCTCAGAAAGAGGATATTGCTCCCTATGTGAGGTTAAGTGGTTTTGATTCTGTCGATGAATGGTGGAATAAGGTTCGCGCGTTCGGCGCTCAGGAAGGTTTTTTATTCTTGGTGGTGAGAGTATGAAAATTGACTTCACGGGTCACAGGCATCTTCGCATCTCCGATGTCATGCCTGGTTTGAATCGTCTGCATGAGGAATGCGGTAAGAAGACGACTGATATCTAAAGGTTCAACATCTTTTCCTTCAGGCTGGATTTATTCTTTCATTTGTTCTATTATCTTTCGAGCCTCATCACTCTTAAGCAGTCGCTCCATAAGTTCGGTCATCTTATCATCATATTTTTTAAGATCTGCAAGCGTTTTGTAATCCAGCACGAGACTGCATTGAGGGCAGAACTTGGCATCAGGAGGTAGCGTCACCTTGCAGCGAGGACACGTCTCCAGTGTAACTTTCTTTTCTTCCTTCCCTATGCCATAATGAGAAAGAATGCTTTGGTTTATCTCAGCATCTGTAAAATTGGCATATATCTTGAACATTTGAGTACTCCCTTTGCTCCATCCAGCACGATGTTTAATCTCCTGTTCGCTTAATTTATCGAGTACCCATGTTGTGATCGCTTTATGTCTGAAGCAGTGTGGATGAACTCTTTTGGTAACACCAGCTTCTGCAGCCGTCTCCTTTATTATATTGAAGAGCCGCGTATAAGTCAAAGCGTCATATATTTTGGTCTTGTAGTTCTTATATTCACTGACCCAAAGCGGTGCATCGGGTTCATTATTGCGTGGATGCACAGATAACCATTGACCGAGATGCCCTACACTCCAGGTAATCGGTATCCCTTTTGCTCCGGTTGTTTTCTGGCTCTTGCTCGTTTTGCTTATGTATAAAAACCCATACTTTTGCTCTAATTGAACATTCTTGACCCGGAGACTGCCCACAGCTCCAATCCTCATTCCACTATCAGCAAGAACTGCGATTAAGGCTTTATTTCTTATGCCTTTAGCGACATCAATCATTTTGAGAATCTCATTTTGGGTGATTAACTCATGAGGCTGGACCTGGCTATCCGTATGAATTATCTTCATCTCAGCCACCCATCGAGGCATGGGATCAAGCATCACTCTGCAGAGTTTCTTGAACGATTTCTGGTAATTCGCCGAATATCCAGCACTGTAGTCTTTAGATTCGAGATCCATGAGAAAAGTATCAAACTCAGATTCAGTTATCTCAGTGAGAGGTTTTTTGAAATGCTTATCCATCCGGATAAGCATATTTAACCTGGTCGCGCGAGTATTCAAGGTAAGACCTTGCTTTTGTAATCGTGAAAGAAATTGCATGATTATCTTCTGGTTGACCTCGCTTGCCTCAGAAAGCCTTTTCATGGCAGATGAATACCAAGAACCCGTTCTATATATATCATCTACGTCAGCCATAGCAATATGTATGAATGTGGGCTGGAGAGATAAAGGTTTAGGTCTATTTCGAAGTTAGTAATGGACCGGTCGGGATTTGAACCCGAGGCCTCTCCCATGCCAAGGGAGCGATCTACCCCTGAGCTACCGGCCCTAAAGAGTGAATTGCATAGTGCATAGGCTTAGATAAAGGTATCGATTGTTAAAAAATATATTATATATTTTTATTTTCTGCCGTTATCTCTCTAATAGCCTCTTTCAGGGAATCTCTCAATCTGCCTTCAGGGTTTGAAATATCCTCAGCAACGATATCAAGAATCAGCTCCAGACCGCCCGGGCTTGAGGTAAGATAATCCCTCATAACAGCATCCAGTTTTTCGCAGCAGTCAATACACAGCTCCACGCCCTCGATCTCAGCATCATTAACCGCTTCAAGGGCTGTATGGCACAGGAAACATTCGCTCATCTGATCACCTGCGCTGTTAATGCGTTCAAACTCATATCAATGTTGTGATTGTCGTTCTATGCGAACTTTTAGATTTTATTTGTTACGTTAATTTTATATACTATGTAATTGTTAAAGATAATCTTGTGGGCAGGAAAAACTCTTTTTTAATACACTAACCCCCACTCCCCAACCTGCCCACTTTAAGGTTGCGAGTCTATTCATAGCATCGATGGTTTTCCCTGCGATAAGTATATAAGTTTTTGAAATAACATGTTATCAGGTTTCCAGAAGGTAGTCGTTGAATCAGGAAGCTCCTTGCGAAAGCAAGGGGAGGAAGTCACTAATCCATATAACTATTGTTCCATTAGTCAAAAGGAGGCTTTATGGAAGTCGAATTTGCGCCCCAGATCGAAGAAATAAAAAGGGCGCTTGGCAGTGAAATAGACATTGGAAGCATCATAGCGGATTTAAAGGAATTGCTCAAATACAGAGTACCGATAGACGAAGCCAAGCGCAGCCTGATTAAGAAATACGGCGGGGCAGAGAAAAGTACAATACACAAACTCAAGGATATAGAGATTGGAGATCAGAACATCGAATTGACAGCACAGATTGTGGAGATTTCCAGAAGAACTATTAATGTAAAAAATGTCGAAAAGACAATCTTTTCAGGTATCATAAGAGATGAGACAGATGCAAGAAGTTTTACTGCATGGCAGGATTTCGGGCTGAACCCTGGAGATGTAATCAATATTACACAGGCTTATGTAAGAAACTGGCAGGATACGCCTGAGATACACATCGGGAATAAATCTAAGATAACAAAGCTCAATACTCCACTTGCAATAAATCAAGAAAGCATGCAGAAAAAACTATCTGAGTTAAAAGGCGGGGAAGTAAACATATATACTGTTTTCACTATTTTGAGCATAGAGCAGCGCGATATCAACACAAAGAGCGGAAGCAAAAAGATTTTAAGAGGTATAGCTGCAGATGAGGATGCAAAACTTCCGTTTACTTCATGGGTTATACTGCCGCAGCTTGAAAGCGGGAACACAGTTGAGGTCAAAAACGCTTATGTCAGGTCTTTTCTGGGAATTCCTTCCTTGAATATAAATGAAAACAGCACAGTAATAAAACTCGATAAAAAAATCCAGCGTAAAGAACCTGCAAGGGTCATGATTGGGGATATTGTCGAAAAAGAAGGTGCCTTTGATATCGTAATCGAAGGAAATATCCTTTCTATAAGATCAGGCTCTGGTTTGATAGCACGGTGTCCCGAATGCAGCCGTGTGATTCAGAAAGGCATCTGTAGAGTTCACGGCAAAGTGAATGAAAAAATGGATATGCGTATTAAAGCTGTAATTGATGATGGGACTGGAGCATTGATGCTTGTTCTGGATTCAGAACTTACACAGAAGTTATGCGGGCTTACCATAGACGATGCAAAGCAAGTCGCAAAAAAAGCGCTGTCCCAGAGCGCAGTTGAAGAAGAGATCAAGAAAAAATTGCTGGGAAAAATGCTGAATGTAAGAGGCAATATGTCAAAAAGCGATTTCGGGATGACTTTTGTAGCAAGCAATGTATGCGAGCCTGATGATAATATTAAACAAAAAGCAATCGAACTGCTGGGACAGGCAGTATAATGGAACGAATACTTGATAGAGAAATTGCGTGGCGCATTTTTGCACATGAG
This sequence comes from Candidatus Methanoperedens sp., assembly GCA_033854095.1. Classification (GTDB taxonomy): domain Archaea; phylum Halobacteriota; class Methanosarcinia; order Methanosarcinales; family Methanoperedenaceae; genus Methanoperedens. Next base: position 3,996 of record JAWOKW010000250.1, read on the forward strand.
TTTAACAGGTCAAATCTCCATATCAGTGAAGGCGATGAGAGAATGCCGAATTATATTCTTACCCCGACGGGTGTAAAATGTAACCGCCTTTTTATTATCGGAGTGGTTACAGAGGTCGAGACCGCAGGGCAGGACAACAACCTGTGGAAAGCACGCATAGCCGATCCGACAGGCGTATTTACCATGTATGCAGGGCAGTACCAGCCTGAAGCTGCTGTTTTTTTATCTGAACTTAAAGTCCCTGCGTATGTAGCAGTGGTCGGCAAGGCAAGAAAATATGAACCAGAAGCTGGAACTATATATATATCTGTCAGACCAGAGGAAATAAATACAGCAGATGAGAAGCAAAGAGATAGATGGATATTGGATACAGCAGAACGCACGATTTCTCGCATCAGGATGATTGAAGAGGGGCTAAAATCCGGTCTGTCAGGGAATGGTCTTAAGGATTTTTTATTAAAGAACGGTATGAATGCTCTGCTGGCTGATGGTGCAATTCGTGCGATTGAACATTATAAAAGCTTGGATAAAATTATCCCTGAACTAAAAACCGCAGTTATCAATGCGGTACGGACGGTCGATATCACAGATAAACCGACACAGGAATCAGAAAAACCCAAACCTGTAGAACAAACAAATAAACCTGAGGAAACGGCTAAACCGAAGGATATAATTGTAAAAATAATCGATGAACTGGACACAGGAAAGGGAGCGTCGTATTCAATGATAATTGAAACT
>JAWOKW010000251.1:0-4616 GCA_033854095.1 Candidatus Methanoperedens sp.
TCGGTGCCAGTTCTGACCACAATAACGGTCTCGCCCGCAACCGCATCACTGATTGTAGGTGGAAGTCAGACCTTCACGGCAGCAGGCTTTGACCAGTTCGGCGCTTCTATAGGAATCAGCCCGGCAACAGTCTGGAGCAGCAGCAATAACACCGTAGGAACAATAGATGCAACCACAGGCGTGTTCAGTGCACTTGCAGCAGGAACGACAACTATTACAGCTATGAACGGAACGGGCGGAACTGTCAGTGGAACTGCAGCTGTAACCGTAACAGCAGCAATAACACCCCCAACCTCAACAGCTAATGTGACCTTTGTTGTAACAGACAGCTCGACAGGAAACCCGATCCAGGGCGCAGTAGTTGACTTGAATTGGAAAGGTCAAAGCTTTGAACAAATTACCGGTTCTACAGGAATTGCAGTATTTTCTAATTTAAATACTGGACGCTACAGTTATAGCGTGAGCAAACCTGGGTATATTACAGCCTCAGACAGGTTCAGAGTGACAGGTGACATGACCGTGCAGGTAAGTTTGATCCCAGCAAGTGAAGAAGGTCCGGGAAATAAATAGAGTTCTAATTGAATAAATTAGAGCAATTCCTTTAATTCTTCCATTTTTTTTTATTTTAACTGATTAATTTTTCTCTCAAGTAGATAAAGTATAAAAAGGTTTGAAACCATAATAGACTATCGGGGTTTAAAATATGTCATACGAAGCAAAAAACTTTGAGAATCTACTGGGAACTAAAGGGTTCAGTGACCAATTGTTAAAGAACCATTTTACGTTATACCAGGGTTATGTAACGAATACAAATAAAGTGAGCGACACTTTGAACGCCCTCGCAAAAGAAGGAAAGAGCGGAACACCTGAGTATGCTGAGCTCAAACGCAGGTTTGGCTGGGAGTTCAATGGAATGAGGCTCCATGAGTATTACTTTGGGAATATGATCAAAGGCGGCAAGGCGATCGACAAAAGCACACATCTCTACAAAAAGCTCGTTGAAGATTTTGGGTCATATGAAGACTGGGAAAAAGATTTCAGAGCAACAGGGTCGATGCGAGGTATAGGCTGGGTAATGCTGTACTACGACGGCATGGAAGGAAGGCTCTTTAATACCTGGATCAATGAGCACGATGTGGGTCATCTCTGCGGAGCAAGTCCTCTTCTTGTGATGGACGTATTTGAACATGCGTATATGACAGATTACGGGATAAAGAAGGCGGATTATATTGAAGCTTTTTTCAAAGCGATAGACTGGACAATCAATCCGCAGCTTGACTCGATGCTGTTCGAATAAATTTTATTTTTTATCGCCTGCTCGGCGCCTTCTCAAGCACGGTCTTGAGTTTCACTTTTTCGCTTCCTCTGAAGAATTCCATGACAATACTATCGCCCACTTTATGATTATTGATAACTTTGACAAGGTCCCTCACGTTGTTGATTTCCATGTCATCCACGCGTATCAGGATGTCCCCTATCTCGATCCCTGACTTCTCGGCTTCGCTCTCAGGCACTACGTTGGTTATTACCACCCCTTTATCGGTTGGTAAATTGTAGTATGCCACAAGCTTGGGATTGACATCCACTGCATTTATACTGATCCATGGTCTTACAATTTCACCGTGTTCTATAAGCTGCTGTGCTATCCACATGGCAGGCTGTATCGGGATAGCAAACCCGATGCCCTGAGCAAAGGGTATGATAGCGCTGTTAATCCCTATTACCACACCTTTGCTGTTTATCAGCGGACCCCCGCTGTTCCCAGGATTGATGGCTGCATCTGTCTGTATCAGTCCTTCCATAAATGTCACCTCGGTCTGGATGGACCGATCCAGTGCGCTTATGACGCCTGCTGTGACTGTCGGTCCTCCTACCAGACCCAGAGGACTGCCTATTGCAATTGCCATCTGCCCGATTTTGAGAGCATTGTTCTTTGCCATCTCAGGTACTGGCAGGTTGCGAGCCTGTATCCTGATCACTGCAAGGTCCATTATCTGGTCAAGACCCTTTACCTCGCCAGGCAATACCCTGCCGTCTTCCAGCGTCACTTTTATCTCGCTTGAACCCAGAACTACATGTGCATTTGTGAGTATGAAACCGTCCTTACCTATCACAAAGCCAGAACCCACGCCAGGAACAGGATGGACATGCAGGTATGCGTCCTTCATCAGCTTTACCTCACTGATGTTCACAACGCTCGGTATCACTTTTTCTACTGCTGCTGTAACCATATCGTCAAAATCTATCATATTTATTGCCCCACAATATGATTGGAACTCATCGTATTTTAATGTTGATGTCGTCAAAACTCTTCCCGTTTTACTAACAATCTGTGGCTTCCATCCTTTGCAACCAATACCTTTGCGGGTCTTGGGAATGAATTTGCATTTGATGCAAAAAAATCAGAATATGCGCCTGTATCATAGAACAATAGATAGTCTCCTCTTTTGGGCTTTCTCGTTAATGTATTCTTTATTTTGCAAAATAGGTCACCTGTGAAACATAGATTTCCTGCAACAAATGTTTCAAAAGTTTCTTCAGATTCTATATTGTTCGCAATCTCTATTCTGTGCAGTTGTTCAGGAACTGCTGTCCCAAATGTATGGATATTGACGCCTGCATCCACGTGTACCATGTTATGTCCAAGAGGGGTTTTTGAAACACGACCTATCCTGGTAATAGTTACGCCTGAATCCCCTACTATACTTCTGCCTGGCTCTATAACAAACCTCGGTGTTCCGATTCCGTCCAGTTTCTCCCTGAAGGTCTTATTTTCAGAATGGACTTCGTTAAACAATTTCTGGATAAAGACGTCCTGTGTATATTCGCAATAAAGCTCTTCTCCAGTCCATTGCATATCTTTCAGCTCCGGATTATACTTATAACCTATCAGTTCACCTGCCCATGTATAATTCTGTTTTATAGTGTTTTTTATTTTCGCCTTAATTGATGCCCACTCCATAGAGCCAAGGTACGGGATACCCAGCCCTCCGCCAAGATCGATTTCATTAAAATCAACTCCGATTTTTTGTGCCTCTTTTGCAAGGTTGATCAGAATATCAAGAACCGTGTAATAGGCAGTTATATCTGTTATCTGTGAACCGAGATGAACCATCAATCCATTGGGAAGCAGCCACTCTGAATCCCTTACTTTCTCGAACACATTGTTTGCTCTTTTAACATCAATCCCGAACTTGCTCCATTCTCCAGATGTTATAATCGCGCTTGATGTAATGTGTTTAAGCGGAAAGCCGCAGAATCTCAGATTGACCTTTGCAGGAATCCCGATCTCCTGCGAAAGCTTATTGAGTACCAGAAGCTCCTCTTCTGGATCTACGTTTATTATTATTCCCTTTTCTATGCACTCCTCAAGATAAGAATCATTCTTGCAATTCCCATTTGCTCTTATTTTCTCAGGCGGGATCCCTGCATCAAGAGCGAACCTCAGTTCATATTCTGAAGCAACATCTGCACCAGCACCTGAACCAGTCAGAAGTTTTATGACCTCAAAAGCAGTGTTTGCCTTAACTGCATAGCAGATGAGATGATTTTCGTATTCCTTTTCAAGCGCACTCTGGTATCTTTTATAGTTCTCCAAAATCTTGTCTTCGAACAGAACGTACAGCGGTGTGCCATATTCTCTTGCCAGTTCGACCATGTCAGTATCGTATATTTTGCGATGATGGTTCTCAGTGTTCATTTCCATTTCAAGTCCCTCCTTTTTAACGTATAAGAAATTACTTTACAGCTACGATCTTCACGATATCCCCGTTATTCAATTCATGCTTCTCACCAAGCCTCATCTTGGTGCGTGCATCCACTGCATATAGAAAACCTTTCCCTATATCAGTGTGAACCATAAAAGCGAGGTCTTTCGGAGTGCTTCCGTTCTTAAGCAGAAAGGCATCAGGGAGTACCCTGCCGTTCTTATCAGCGAACCTGTTTTCGTCCTCAACAGGATAGACCACTATAAGTTCAAGTAGAGTGAACACTGCTTCATTGATACATTTCTGGATACCTGTGCCGTTATTTTTCTTCATGAGAACACGTATTTTCGAAAGTGCACCTCTCTGCACCTCTGAAAGGTTCGAGGATTCCACAAAGTCTGCATCTCCAGGTATGTACTTTATCGCTCCACTTTTATCAGCAAGGCGCAGTGCAACTTCTGCTGCTGCGCTTGCCGGGACTGCACCGATCTTCAAAAGGCGTTCGATGTTATCCTGCGAAGCTGTGTCCATTTTATTTGCTGCAAGGATAAGGGGCTTGCTTTCAGCCCTGAGCATATCAGAAAGTTCTATAATCTGCTCATCGCTCCACAGATGCGGCTTATCACGGGGGAATTTTAGTTTGACAAGTGCTGTTTTCACATGGGATTCCGTGATCCCAGCACCCTCAAGCTGTCCTGCGAGCGTTTCCTCAAGTTTCAGTCCCTCTGCCTGCACTTTGCGAGATAGCCTCTCCCAATTACGCTTTAGAATCCCGAAAATCCACATTGTGACCTCATGTTCAAGGAATTGTATATCGCCAAGCGGGTCATGCGAACCTACAGGCACAGGGTTGCCTTCAATGTCCGTGCCTCCTGATGCATCTATTACATGGATTATCGCCTTTGCCTG